>JBOFUF010000295.1:0-10477 GCA_051652445.1 Shewanella sp. | reverse complement strand
ACGGCGATAAGAATAACGCTTAATCTACCCATGGATTACTCCCTCCCTTGGCGAGTACGATCATCGCGGGATGGACGTCCACTCAAAGGCTCATTCGCGCGAATCGTTGATACAGATGAAGAATTGACATTTTGCTGTGCTTCCAGCTCAGTTGTCGCAGGCTTCTGCTGAATTAACTTATCTAGCGGTAGGTACATTAAGTTGCCGTTGTTCTTGGCATCAATCAGCACTTTATTGGTATCTGTCATGACTTGCTGCATAGTATCGAGATATAAACGATTGCGAGTCACTTCAGGCGCAGCTTTATACTCTGGTAATAACAGCTCAAAACGAGCCACTTTACCGCGAGCCTCTAAGACTTCACGCTCTTTATAAGCGTTAGCTTGCTGTGCCATTCGTTCAACTTCACCACGTGCTTTGGGTTCAATTTCACGCGCATAGGCTTCAGCTTCACGAATAAAGCGTTGTTCATCTTCTTGAGCTGAAATCGCATCATCGAACGCGTCTTTAACTTCTTCTGGCGGACGAGCCGGTAAGAAGTTTACATCAACAACGGCAAGACCCAATTTATACGGCTCTAGAATACGCTCTAACTCTTTCCACGTATCGCGGCGAATAGCGTCACGACCTGTGGTCAGAATATCATCCATCTTATTGTGACCAATGACATAACGCAGTGCGCTATCTGTTGCTTCACGTAAGCTGGCATTCGCGTCAACGGCACTAAAAAGATACGCATACGCATCTGAAATACGATACTGAACATCAAGCTCTACTTTCACGACATTTTCATCTGACGTTAACATGCTGCCAGAAGATGGCACAGAGCGAACTGATTGCACGTCAACAGGATAAATCTCATCAATGAAAGTTGGCTTCCAGTTAAGACCGGGGCCTACTTCGCCTGTATGTTGGCCAAATCGCAGCGCCACACCACGCTCTGCCTCTCTAATTGTATAAAAACCCGAAAGCCCCCAAACAACTACAGCAACAGAAAGAATGATAACTAAGCTTAGTGAACTAAAGCCTTGGCCTGAAGAGCCATTGCCTTTGCCGCCAAAGCGCTTTGAAAGATTACGAAAAACCTCATCAAGGTCCGGTGGTCCCTTGTCGTTACCACCTTTATTTCCCCAAGGGTCATTACCCTTGTTACCGGGCTCGTTCCAAGCCATTTAACACTCCATAAGTGGATGAAATAAATTAGATTATTAACAAACAGCCTCATCTATCGAATCTTCGAAGATGAAGGTTTCTAACTCACCCTGACTCTGTTTAGCTAATCGGCGCCAATCGGCGTCCGATAAACGAACAGACAAAATACAGTTCCCCAGAACGTCATACTCTTTCTGCTGTATTGCATCCAGTCGATAAAACTGGCCAAGATAATGTCCAGCAGTTGCTGGAATTCTAAGTGTTAGCTCTTTAATCACCTCACCAATAAGTTCAGTGATGGCTTTCAATAGCAAATCAAATCCTAAACGCTTCTGTGCTGAAACCCATACTCGAACGGGTTGGCCCATGTCGTTATATTCAATTCTTGGTGTCATATCCTCGAGTAAATCGATTTTGTTACACACCACGAGTTGCATGACTTCATCGGCTTTAATTTCTTTCAGTACAGATTGCACTTGTTCAAAGTTATCCGCCATGTTTTCATCTGCACAATCAACAATGTGCAGTAATAACTCCGCTTGCCTTGTCTCTTGTAAGGTTGCCTTAAATGCAGCAACGAGATCATGGGGCAGATGACGAATAAATCCTACAGTATCCGCTAATATTACGGCACCATCGGGTAAATCTAATTTTCTTAGCGTAGGATCGAGTGTAGCAAAAAGCTGATCTGCAGCATAAACATCAGATGATGTTAGCGCATTAAACAACGTTGATTTACCTGCGTTGGTATAGCCAACTAATGATACTGTCGATAAATCACTGCGCTTACGTGCACGTCGACTCTGTTCACGTTGTTTATCAACTCGCTCTAAGCGTTTGTTGATATTTTTAATCCGTCCCCTGAGTAAACGTCTATCGGTTTCGAGTTGAGTTTCCCCAGGACCACGTAAACCAATGCCGCCTTTTTGCCTTTCAAGATGCGTCCAACCACGAATTAGGCGAGTCGACATATGGCGCAATTGCGCTAGCTCCACCTGCAACTTGCCTTCGTGAGTTCGAGCTCTTTGTGCAAAAATATCGAGAATAAGTGTGGTTCGATCAAGCACTCGACACTGACACACTTGCTCAAGATTACGCTCTTGGGCTGGACTCAATGCGTGATTAAAAATCACCACATTGGCTTCAGTCGCCGCCACTAGCGCTGCTAACTCTTCAGCTTTGCCAGAACCTACAAAAAATTTGCAATCCGGTGAACGTCGACTTCCAGTGATAACACCGACAGATCTTGCTCCAGCTGATTCAACTAATAGCTTCAGCTCAACTAAATCTTCTCGGCGTTCCTCATCAGAAAAGTCGATATGGACAAGAACCGCACTTTCTCCCGCCTCATAACGATCAAACAAGAAGCAAACTCCTCAGATAAAACTTATTCAGCACTAGACGCATCATCTACGCCTTGAGCATTTTGATGTGCATTGACGTTAAATGGACGAGCGGGTACAACAGTCGATATAGCGTGTTTATACACCATTTGGCTTACGGTATTCTTCAACAGAATAACAAATTGATCAAACGACTCAACCTGTCCTTGGAGTTTAATGCCGTTCACCAAGTAAATTGATACCGGAACACGTTCGCGACGCAGTGCGTTCAAAAATGGGTCTTGCAAAGATTGCCCCTTAGCCATTTTATTATTTCCTTTTTAGTTGATGTAAAATAAAGCGATATCAGTGATAATTTTTGTTTAGTTTTTAGTATTATACAGCAAGGGCTAATAAGCTAGCGGCATTGAAGCATAAGTGTAACTAAATTCCCCTCAGCACCACTTTCAAGCCAATTCAACTCAGGCCAACTGCGCAACCATGTTAATTGACGCTTAGCCAATTGCCTAGTAGCAGCAACCGCTTTTTCGATCATAGTTTCATAATCGTACTCACCATCTAGGTATTGCCAGCACTGTCGGTAACCAACACATCGCATTGAAGGCAAGTCTAAATGCAAATCTCCGCGAGCTTTTAATTCAGACACTTCCTGAAGAAAGCCCTGCTTAAGCATAATCGCAAAACGTTGCGCAATTAAGTCATGTAACATTTTGCGTTCTCGCGGTGCAATAGCAAACTGCACTACGTCATAAGGCAAGGGTGAAGACTTAGTCTGAGTCAACTCAGTCATACTCTTACCGCTTATTCTATAGACTTCCAGCGCTCTTGAAAGTCTTTGTGGATCATTAGGATGAATTCTTTCTGCCGACACGGGATCTATCTCCCTTAATTGGTCATGCAGTGCTTCCCATCCCTTTTCATCCGCCTCCGCTTGAATCTCGGCTCTAATGGCTTCATCCGCACTCGGCAATGGTGACAAACCTTCGAGTAACGCTTTGAAATACATCATGGTTCCGCCAACTAACACTGGCGTTTTACCCATGCTAATAATCTGTTCTATCTCGGCTATCGCATCGGCTCTAAAGTCGGCTGCCGAATAGCTTTCATTGGGATCGCGAATGTCGATCAATCTGTGCGGTCCGCGGGCCAGTTCGTCAGCCGACGGCTTAGCACTACCAATATCCATACCGCGATAAATTAATGCCGAATCGACCGAAATGATTTCACAATTATGCTTTTCGGCCAATTCTAATGCTAAAGCAGTTTTGCCTGAGGCCGTTGGCCCCATCAAAAATATCACTTTAGGTTGTAATTCTTTATTCACTTGCTTGCTCTTCTAGCCACGATTGCCAAGGTAAGAATATTGCTTTATTGGCAATAAGCTGTTTTTTCTCTTCAGCTAACAGTGAAAATGCTGCCCAGATTTCTGGTGCCGAAACGAATCCCGTTAAACTGTGTTTTGCCAACCAAAATGCCAATGCGCTTGGCGCAGGTGTTTCAAAACGTAGCGATTGTAACCACTCAGGGATCACTTTTGCTAACTGGCTCTCTCTGAGATATGGGGGCACTTTTTTAATAATCAACTGCTGGTAACGAATTGTTAGTTCTAAACCTAACTGGCGGATCAACGTAGCATGTTCAGTGAGCACGGCCTGCCAATCCGCATCAGCTGCAACAGACACTGGCATCAATAAAGGCTGACCAATTAACCCGGTTGCGAGCTTAGCTTCAATTTCTTGGCATCGAGTCGCTAATGCTACTGATTTTATAGATAATAGACTGAGATTATGCTCGGCAGCCATTACCCAATATTGGCCATCTAAAATCGCAGGCATAGGCAAAGAGGGCTGATAATCTTTATCTTTTACACTGTAACAAGGTGTTTGTAGTAAGGCGCCATAACTTGCTATTGCCGCTTTTGACGGTAATTCAGTACGTTGGCGAGATTCACCCGTAGAATAACTGCCACGACTGCTGTCTCTTGGCGTTGCCATGCTACCAAACGCATTCGTTTGAATGCCCAAACTGGCGCCTTCTCGTCCTGCGACTACAGACTGTACTTGAACCGCAGTGGCCGCTGAATGTTGAGCAGGTTGAAGTATATCAGCTGGCGCATTAACTTGAGCTGAATCGTCTCCAAGTGCGAAAGGGGCAGATATTCCAGCGGTGCTTATTGGAGCATCCACAAACACATCGTCAACCTCATCCAACGAGCGAGAGTGAACGAAGTTGAGTTCCCCAGCCTCTTCCAGTGCCGATTGCAATGCTTGCAGAATATAATCATGCACATAGCGACTCTGATGGAATCGCACCTCATGCTTAGCAGGATGCACGTTAACATCCACTTGATGGGGGTCGATATCTAACATCAGCACGTAGCCGGGTTGCTCAAGTGCCGCTTTTTGGGCAAAGGCTTGGCGTACTGCATGATTGACTAAGCGATCACGAATAAGGCGTCCATTGACATAAAAGTAATGGGTATCACTGATAACCGGTGACCAAGGTGACTGTAAATAGCCACTCAGGCGCAAATCATCGTGTTGGCATTCAATCTTAAGTGCTTGCTCGGCAAAGGGGCGGCCACACACTTGCGTCAAACGCTGTAAATACTGGGCTTCATTCATGGCGGGACGATAATTGCGTACCGTCTTGCCGTTATGCGTCAGCGTGAAATGGATATCGCCACGCACTAATGCAATGCGCTTTAACCATTCATCGATATGGGTAAATTCGGTTTTATCGCTTTTTAAAAAGCGTCTGCGAGCGGGTGTATTAAAGAATAAATCCACCACTTCAATCGTTGAACCAATGGGATGCGCGGCGGGCATCACTTTAACCGCCATGTCGGCACCTTCGGCGTGAGCTTGCCATGCTTCGGTTTGCTCAGCCGTGCGTGAAGTTAAGCTTAAACGCGACACTGAACTGATACTGGCTAGCGCTTCACCACGAAAACCAAAACTAAGGATCGCTTCGAGATCATCTAAAGTGTGCAGCTTTGAGGTCGCATGGCGCGACAAGGCCAACGCTAACTCTTCTTTAGGTATACCCGAACCATTATCGCGAATTTTAATCAGCTTGCTACCGCCTTTGTCGATGTCAATATCGACTCGGCTCGCTCCTGCGTCGAGGCTATTCTCGACCAATTCTTTGACGACGGAAGCGGGTCTTTCAACCACTTCCCCTGCCGCAATTTGGTTGGCTAATTGCGGTGGCAGGATCTGAATGCCCATCATGATTTCCTATTAACCCTGAGGTATGACTAGTGTTTGCCCTAACTGCACCACATCAGACTTCATTGCATTCGCTTTTTTGATGCTAGACATCGGCACATTGTAGCGCTGCGAAATTGCAGACAAAGATTCACCACGGCGAACCTTATGGTTAACTTTACTCGATACTGTATCGCCAACATAGGCAGTGGGTGTTCTTGGTGTTGATGTTGGTGTTGACGTTTTTTCAGTTGATACTTTTACTGTTGCTTTTGCCGATGTCGCACGACTAGAACCAGTGCCCCTTCGTTGCGCAAGCAAAGTGTCCGCTGGGGGGTTATTGTGATAATAACGACTTACCCCTTTATAAATAGCATTGGCGACCTGCTCTTGATGGCGATGACTTGAGAGAAGTTTTTCTTCCGCATGATTCGAAATGAAACCGGTTTCAATTAAAATTGATGGAATGTCAGGAGCTTTTAACACGGCAAAACTCGCCGCCTCAGGACGACTCTTGTGCAGTTGGGTAACAGCGCCTAAATCCTTCAGAATATCACCCGCCACTGAATGACCAATCGCCATAGAGCTGTTCATCGACATATCCAGTAAAGTCATTGCAAGATATTGTTCATTATCGGTGTTTTGGATGATTTCACCTGCGCCACCCAGTAATTCAGAGTGCTTTTCTTTTTGCTCTAACCAACGACCAATCTCACTGTTAGCACGACGCATGGATAGCACCCATACAGAGGCCCCGCGAGGATTCGGCGAGGTAAAAGCGTCGGCGTGGATTGAAAGCAGTAAATCCGCTTTACTTTTTCTGGCAAGCTCTGAACGTTTATTTAAATTAACAAAATAATCGCCGGTTCTTATCATCACCGCACGCATACCCGGAGTCTCATTGATTTTGCGCGCGAGTTGCTTTGAGATTTCAAAAACCACTTTTTTCTCGTACAGACCTGATGGGCCAATTGAACCAGGATCATCCCCACCATGACCCGCATCAATCGCGATCACTATATCACGGGATGATTGCGCATTTTGAGGCAGGTTTTTTACCGGTGCTGATGAAATAACCTCCGGGGCCACAGCCGGACTTTTATCCTCCAAATCAACGACTAGCCGATTACCATAGGGGGCGGTTACGGGTAAAGAAAACAAATTCGCATTCAATGGTTTGACTAAATCGATCACTAAGCGCAAATCACCTTTGATCGGTGACTTACTGATCCGCACCCCTTTGACTAATTTACTGTTGTTTTCAAGATTTTTAAGCACCACTTTGCTCGTGGACTTTTTTAAATCCACAACCAAGCGATGAGGACCTGCTAAAGAGAAATGGCTGTAAACAGGCACATCACTCAAGTCAAACACGATTCGAGTTGACTCGGGTGCGGCCCATATGCGTACGCTTTCTAACTGATTGGCCGCAGAAGCCACCACAGAAAAAAAACAACATAAAGAAAGAAGAATAATTTGCAAAATAAGATTATTTTTTATCATTTTAGTTTTTATTTTATCGCTTTCAATAACTTTTCACCCGGCTCTGACAAGGCCTCTATACGTATTTCACGCCCATTATTTTGATAGCTTAAATGCATATGGACATCAGCATCGGGCAGCAAACCCTCTCCCTTATCTGGCCATTCAACAATGCACAGACTCTTATCGGTGAAGTAATCACGGATCCCCATAAACTCGAGTTCTTCAGGATCGTTTAAACGATACAAATCAAAATGATAAACTTCGACACCGTCTAACTCATAAGGTTCAACTAACGTGTAAGTCGGACTTTTAACTGCCCCTTTATGGCCTAATCCCTGAATTAAGCCGCGACTTAGCGTCGTTTTACCGGCACCTAAATCACCGGTAAGATACAGAGTCAAAGGCGCTTGGACATAGCGGGCTAATTTTTGCCCAACCGCAATAGTGTCGTTTTCATTGTCTAAGAAAAAAATTAACTCTGTCATATCCGCTTATATCACTGCTGTTATTGATGGAGAAGCGACTCAATCCAGCTAAAGCACAGGGCAAAGCCTAACTCTGTTTGAGTCTCACATTCCGCCTAGAGTAAATCACTATTCACTAATTGGCGAATAAAAGGCATTAAATCACTTGCTAACATGCCACGCTCTCCCACTAATGCAGCAAGATCGGCAGAGCAACCATGCACCACGACACCCAGTACCGCCGCGGACATCTCGCCCATTCCCTGAGCCATGAGCGCGCCTATAATACCAGATAACACATCGCCACACCCACCACTGGCAAGCCCTGGATTGCCGACGGGTGCCACTACCATTTGCTGGCCATCAAAAATGACGGTTCCCGCCCCCTTTAGCAACACAACACCGCCATACTTTTGTTGCATCGCACGAACCGCGGCAAATCTGTCCTGTTCGATGTCGGCCACAGAGCAACCCAGTAAACGTGCGGCCTCGCCCGGATGGGGAGTTAACACCCAATGAGCTTGCCGACGAGGCTCATTGCTGAGTAAATTCAAGGCATCGGCATCTAAAACGCAGGCTTTATCGCTTAAGCCTACAGCTTTAAACAAGTTATAACCCCAATCATCTTTACCTAAACCTGGCCCAAGCACGATAACCTGCGCCCAACCAAGGCGTAAATACACTTCCATATCGACCAAATCGCAGCCCCAAAACATCAATTCAGGGCGGGAGACATTCACGATCAGTTGATGCTCAGGACGGCTGATCACGGTCACTAATCCCGCTCCAGCACGCAGGCATGCCTCACTTGCCAGTCTCACCGCTCCTGCCATGCCGATATCACCGCCAATAACGGCGACTTTACCCGACAGGCCTTTATGACTATCCCTTGCTCTGGCGGAAAAATAGTCCTTAAGAGTCTCTCCTCCCACCCTGAGTGCACTCGCTTGTGCAAAAAAAGGGGCTAACCCTAAATCAGCAAATTCAAGTTCGCCGCTGTAATGCCGAGCCTTACCGGTTAACAAACCTTGCTTCACACCACCAAAACACAAGGTGACATCCGCCATTACCGCAACACCAACCACGGCCCCCGTATCAGCAACCACCCCAGAGGGTAAATCAAGGCTCAATACCCAAGCCGAATTGTCATTAATGGCACGAATATATTTAGCCATGTCGTCGCGCACAGCATCATATACACCCGTACCTAACAGGCCATCGACGATAATTTTCGCCGCGAAAATAACCTCAATGCCTAAGGGCAATAGCTTTCCACCTTCAGCAAGATAATGGGCTAACGCTTGCTGACACTCAGGTGTGCGTGCCGCGGATATCATCATCACGGAAACGTCCATACCTCTGGCACGAGCTAAATGGGCGCACACAAGGGCGTCTGCGCCATTATTTCCACTGCCAGCGAGGACCAATATCATTGACGCTTCAGGGTGATGTTTTACTAAACAATCAAAAGCGGCCGCACCAGCCCGCTCAACCAATTCATACAGGCTTAACGCCCCCTGCGATGCCGCATAAAGTTCAGCGGCACGAACTTGCGCTTGGGTATATAGAGTATCGGGAAAATGCGATAAATCTTGTGCCATGTAGAATCCCCCTCAGACGCCAATGACTTCATTTCACAATGAGTAACCTCACCATAGAAGTCTTACCATAATTGAGCAAAGCCGATAAAAATCAACTAATAGAACAATAACGTAGCAAAAAAAGGAGCGCAAAATGATGACGTAAATCAGCTCAACCGCAAAAATCTATTAAAATAGTGCAACCGTCGACGATACAAAGACAAGAGACAGACAAAAGCCAGCACAGGACTGGCTTTTACAGTAGGGGAAAAATAGGCGTTCTAGATATCATCCATCCGAATCGTACTGTGCACTAACCGTTGTTGCTGGTTTTTTTCTACTCGAATCAAATTGGCTAATGCATTACGTGCATCTTCCGCCGTAGTCGAATCAACGGTTTTTTCTAATAAACCAATCAAACGATTTTCGAGATCCAAGTGTAAGTTAAGCACATCATCTTCATTCATATTTGCCGGCAGCATAGTCTCTTGGCAACGCTGAGTAAAATCTTCAAAGCTGAAGTCTTTATACCAAGTATCAAGAACATGGTGCGGCGCGTCATCCATATAGTCGCGCAGCTTTTCTGCCACGGTTTGTTGATGTGACTCAAAATACTCCAACATCATTTTCACACGAGCCGAGTCGGCTTGATTATTGAGTCGGCCATAGAGTTGCGCCATATCTAAACGGCAATTTGCCACATACTCGAGTAGATCACGCAATTGTTGAATACGCATATTATGCACTCCATTGTCAGGCCAACTACTTGGCACTATTAATTTTATTCAACTTGATTATGTAAGCAAAAGCGTTACAAATGTTTGAACAAGGTCATGATTTAGTTGTAACGATACAATCTAATTGATTAAAAGTTAAAGAAATACGCTACTGATCACCTATCTAAGCTCTATCACACTGTTTTGTATAAGAGAGAAAAGCCTAAAGAGATCTCAAAGCACTTAGCCAAAATAGTTAAAATCAGTATTTGTTTATAAATGATAAGCAAAAAATAGAGCGTTTGTAGAAGTTGGCCGATGCCCAAGGTGAGTATAAATATATTCATCAAGAGGATGACTTGAATAAATTTAGCGTCATTGAAACCATATGATGTTACTCAAGAGAGTCGTTCGAACCGATGGCCTATACCTTGGCAAGGTATCGCGATATCAAAATCACAACTGAATCTATGTCAATTAAGTAATGAGGTAATGGAAGAACAGGAAATTGGAGCGACATGATTGTGA
>JBOFUF010000294.1:0-4360 GCA_051652445.1 Shewanella sp. | reverse complement strand
CTCAGGTTTATTCCCTTTTTTGTTGGGGTTATTACCGTCGTTGCTGTGCATTTTTGTCCACGCCACCGGGAGTCTAGGGCCAGACTGCCTTTTTGGGGGGAAGATGAACCCTATTTTACGGATGAAGTCTTGCCGCCGTTGGCAGATACTAAGGCGAATTCGCTTAGGCTGTTGTTTAAGGTTGTTGTTTAAGGCTGTTGTTTAAGGCGATGAGTGTTCAAGCCCGTTATTGGTCAAAGCGTGAGTAACGAGCTAAGCACCTATCAATAAAGACAAACAAAAACGCCCAACTCCATGCGGAGTTGGGCGTTTTTGTTAGGACGGAATGCGGCTAAATCGCTAAGCCAGTTCGCTTAGCGTTTGCATTAATCCTGTGAGTTTCTTGGACGACTCGCGCCGTTATTTGGGCGACGGGTGTTTTTCTTTGGACCATTAGCATAAGGATTCTCACCCGCTTGGCCACGACTCTCGCTAGCGCCTGAACGGTTTTCACTTGGGCGATTTGCGCCTGCGCTATTTGCTCGGCTATCGTTTGTTCGGCTATCGTTTGCACGCGGTGGACGAGGTTTTGCATCACTGCGGGGAGCGTTACTGGCTTCAGCGCTGTGTCTTGGATTCTTGTCGTTTGGCTTGTGGCCGCGCGCAACGTCACCGCTACGTTGACCGTCTTTATGCTCGGCGCTTCTAGGGGCTCCATCCCGTGAGCTAGGTTGATTTGAACTGCGGGTATTTCTCCGGCTCGGCACCGATTTACCGCTGCTTTTTCCACCACCTAAGCGTGATTCGGGTAAGTCATGGTGAAAACCTTCGACCATTTCGCGGTCTAATACGCGGTTGATCAAACGTTCGATATCATTTAGCAGTTTGATTTCGTCGCTGCTCACCAGTGACACCGCTTGACCCGATGCGCCAGCGCGGCCAGTACGGCCGATACGGTGTACATAATCTTCAGGCACGTTAGGTAAGTCGAAGTTAACCACTTGCGGTAATTGATCTATGTCTAAACCGCGGGCGGCGATATCGGTTGCCACAAGTACGCGGGCTTGACCATTTTTAAAGTCGGCCAACGCTTTAGTGCGTGCGGTTTGGCTTTTATTGCCATGAATAGCAGCCGCTTTAATACCTGACTCTTCAAGATTTTTGGCTAAGCGGTTAGCACCATGTTTGGTGCGCGAAAACACTAATACTTGCTGCCAGTCATTTTGCTTGATCAGCTGAGTGAGTAATGCCGCTTTTTGGCTTTGAGCCACCGGGCAAACCCACTGTTTTACCGTGGTCGCCGCCGCGTTACGTGGCGTGACCGAAATTTCGACTGGATCGTTAACTAGGCCTTTGGCCAGTTCACGAATGTCATCGGAGAAGGTGGCTGAGAACATCAGGTTTTGGCGTTGCTTAGGTAAAATGGCCAAAATTTTACGGATATCGCGGATAAAGCCCATATCTAACATGCGATCGGCTTCATCTAGCACTAATATCTCAAGTTGACTGAATTTTACCGCTTTTTGATTGTACAAATCCATCAATCGACCAGGGGTAGCGACTAATATGTCGACACCGTGGCGCAATTTAGCGATTTGTGGATTGATAGGCACGCCACCAAATATCACTGCCGAGCGCAGTGGTAAAAACTTACCGTAGGTTTCCACACTCTCTGCAATCTGAGCCGCCAGTTCGCGAGTCGGGGTTAATACTAATGCGCGCACTTGGCCTGCTTGGGCGCGCTGACCTTTGCTCAGGAGTTCGAGCATAGGTAGGGTGAAACCTGCTGTTTTACCTGTTCCTGTTTGGGCGGCCGCCATCACATCTTTGCCTTGAAGCACAGCAGGAATAGCTTGAGCTTGGATTGGCGAAGGTGTGTCGTAGCCTTGTTCGGCAACGGCTTTAAGTATCGGGGCCGATAAGCCCAGGGAGGTAAAACTCATAGATTGGTCTCTTGTGGCAACGCAGTGCTGCATTTATGGTCAGTTGCCAGGTCTGCTGGCGGGCATGCAGCTTACAGGAACGGGGCTTTAAGTGCCATCTAATAAAGGTTTTTGGGTTGGTTTTCATTCATATTGGCACATAAATCGCTTGTCAGCGGTTGCCACAGGGTCCGGCTTATCTTGCAATGTGCATGTGCATGTGCAAGTGCAGTTGGCTGGATTTGGCGCTAGGGAAGCGAAGTGATCGTCAATCATACAAGGCAAGTATCAGGCTAGCGTTAAAACGCTACAAAAAATCGCATATGATTTTTATCAAATTTAGAATGAGTTAGTCGTAAGGCTAGAATATTGAGCGTGGTATCAATTAAGACAGAGTCGAAGCCTACGCCATAGGCATGGCCGCGCGAGATTTATCCCATTCACCGCAACATCGGCGCGAACGGGGTCACCGTGCCCAAGTCGCCCACGAACTTAAGGTTAGTTCGTCTTTTTTTGAATACAGACAACGGTTATCCACTGAGCTGGGTTAAATTATCTTAGGTTTCATCAATCAGGCTAGTACTCGCTAAAGTTCCGTTAACGCTTAGATTTATTTATCTTTAGCTCGTTTTTGTGAGTCTGCTAGCAAAAGTCTGTAATAGGGTGTCATCTACTTAGGATGCCTGCGATACTGCGCCCTAGCGGAACTGTCTAGCCGTTGCAAGCCCTTTATACTGAGCGGTAATCGATAGCCGATCCCCGCAGTGAGTCGCTTACTTGTTTTCTTGTTGGAGCACCATGGATAAGTCGTTAGAAAAGTCCCTTCTTGTTTGGCTAAAAGCGCAGCAAAAAGCCTGTGGCTGGTTCCTTAAATTGTCATTATGGCTGGGGATGATAAGCGCCGTCGCTATGGTGGCGCAGGCTTATCTTATCGCGACGATTCTCGATGGCGTGATCGTAGGGCAAGCCATATCCCTTGCGGATACAGCAAATGCCTCAGTAGACCGTGTTGCGGTGACTTTAATGGCCAGCATTGGCACTTATAGCGCCCATTTTATGGCGCTAATTGCCTTGATGTTATTGCGTGCCTTACTGGCTTATGGGCGTGAACGCGCCAGTTTTGAGGCGGGTAAGCGCCTACGTGGCCATATACGCGCTCAAGTGATGGATAAGCTGACTAAGCTAGGTCCTGCGTTTATTAAAGGTAAACCCGCCGGTAGCTGGGCCAGTATAGTGTTAGAGCAAATCGAAGATTTACACGATTTTTATGCTCGATATCTCCCACAAATCAGCCTAGCTGGTTTTATTCCCGTGATGATTTTGGCCGCGGTATTCCCGATTAACTGGGCGGCAGGATTCATCCTGTTAGTCACGGCGCCATTAATCCCTATGTTTATGATTTTAGTGGGCATGGGCGCTGCTGATGCCAATCGCGAAAATTTCAGTGCGCTAGCCAGATTAAGCGGCCATTTTATGGATAGATTAAAAGGCTTAAGCACCTTAAAGCTCTTCCACCGTGGCGATGCCGAGCTTAAGGTGATCGCGAGCGCTTCAGAGGAGTTTCGTAGCCGCACTATGTCGGTATTGCGGATGGCTTTTTTAAGCTCGGCGGTGTTGGAGTTTTTTGCGGCGGTATCGATTGCTGTGCTGGCCGTTTACTTTGGTTTCAGTTACTTAGGTCACTTAGATTTTGGTTACTATGGACCCCATGCCAATATCAGCCCAAATTCAGTGTCTGAGATAGGCGGTATTCCTTTTAGCTTGTTTACCGGGTTGTTTATTCTGATCTTAGCCCCTGAATTTTATCAACCGCTGCGGGACATGGGCACTCATTATCACGCTAAAGCGCAGGCTGTTGGCGCGGCAGAAGCCTTGATAACCTTACTCGAACATCCTGAGCCTGAATTTGCCGGCCACATTCGCATCAACAGTATTGAGACCCTGATTGCCGACAATCTTGAAGTGTTCAGTGTCGACGGCACACGCTTATTGGGCCCGCTGACGTTTGAGTTAAAAGAGGGTGAACGCTTAGCCTTAGTTGGTCCGAGCGGCGCGGGTAAAACTAGCTTACTCAATGCCTTACTCTGTTTTTTACCCTACAAGGGCCATTTGCTGATTAATGGGCATGAGTTATCTGCATTAGACTTATCCCATTGGCGCCGGCATTTAGCGTGGCTTGGGCAAGAGCCGCAGTTATTCCACGGCACAGTGCGGGATAACGTGGCCTTAGCCGACCCAACTCTGCCCGACGATAGGCTGTGGCACTTACTGGCAGAGGCCAATATTCGCGATTTCGTTAAGGCGCAGCCACTGGGTTTAGATGCGCCCGTCGGTGAGCAATCTTCCGGTTTATCTGTCGGTCAAGCTCAACGAATTGCCTTAGCAAGAGCACTGGGTCAGCAAGCGAGTTTGTTTGTCCTCGATGAGCCTACGGCCAGTTTAGATAGCCACAGTGAGCA
>JBOFUF010000293.1:0-7206 GCA_051652445.1 Shewanella sp. | reverse complement strand
TGTTCACGCACTAATGGTACGCGTGTTGAACCGCCAACCATTACCGTTTCGAGTATTTCATATGTGGTCACTTCGGCATCACGCAGTGTACGGCGGCAACTGGCAATGGTTTTCTTCACCAATGCCGCAATCATGGTATCAAATTCGGCTTTAGTGACGATTTGCGTCAGTACAGTACCATCGGTGAGGATCACTTTCGCTTCAGTTTCTGTAGTATCCGTTAAGGCTTCTTTAACTCGACGTGATTCAATCAACAGCTGACGGCTTAATTGGGCGTCGATGTCATTCAATTGCCATACTTGTTGCATGTGAGCATGCAATAAATGATCAAAATCATCACCGCCAAGGGCTGAATCGCCGCCGGTGGCTAACACTTCAAATACGCCGCGGTTTAAGCGTAAAATAGAAATATCGAAAGTGCCGCCGCCTAAGTCATAGATGGCAATCACGCCCTCTTGCTTAGAGTCTAAACCGTAGGCAATCGCTGCAGCAGTCGGTTCATTCAACAAGCGTAGCACTTTAACCCCCAGCAAAGCTGCGGCATCTTTGGTGCCTTGGCGCTGGGCATCATCGAAATACGCAGGCACGGTTATCACCACGCCTTGCAGTTCGCCGCCTAAGGTTTTTTCGGCGCGCTCGATGAGCGGACGTAAAATCTCCGCAGACACTTGCACTGGATTCACTTGGCCTTGGGGAGTCACGAATAAAGGTAAACCGTTTTCGCTTTCGGCAAACTCGTAGGGCAATACATGATCGCCCGCGTTAATATCAGCAAGGCTGCGGCCCATGAAACGCTTCACCGAAATGATCGTGTTTTGCGGATCCTGCGCTGAACTCAACGCCGCAAGAGTGCCGACTTCAACGCTATCTTGGGTATAACGCACTATGGAAGGTAAGGAATGCTGTCCAAGTTCGTCCGGCAGGGTTGCCGTCTCTCCACTTCGAACTGCCGCCACCAAAGAATTGGTCGTACCTAAATCTATGCCAACAGCAAGTCTATGTTGGTGCGGCGCGGCACTTTGACCGGGCTCAGCTATCTGCAAAAGGGCCATATCTATCCAACTTAGTAATGCCAACTCAAGCATACTTGAATCAGCAAAGTAACATAAACACCGAAAATTAATCTAATAGACCGTCTTCGACTCTAGTCAACTCAGCGTGTAATTTTGCCATGAATTTGAGTTTACGAACTTGATCCGCCGCTAACAATGCATCATCAGCCTGTTCACTGCTTAACAGTTGAATCAATTGCCCTGTGAGTTGCGCGCGATACTGCGCAAACGATTGATATAGTTCGTCAATGCTAACTTGAGGTTCAGCACTATCGCGTATGTCTTCTAACGCCTCGCGCCATTCCATTTGCTGCATCAAGAAGCCAGTATCTTTCACTGTCGTGGTTTCATGGCTTAATTCAATGCCACGTAACGACAATATATGCTCGGCGCGACGAATCGGATCTTTTAAGGTTTGAAAACCATCATTGACTTGCGCTGTGCGCTGCACCGACAGCAATTTTTGCTGTTCAGTATCATTGGCAAATTTATCGGGATGAACCGCCCGTTGCAGTTCGCGATAGCGTTCTGCAAGTAAGGCGGTATCAATATCGAAGGCAGGAGAAAATTTAAACAGTTCAAAATAATTCATGCGTCAACTTTAAGTGGTTAAACAGTGAAGCTCTCACCGCAACCACACTCACCTTTTGCGTTAGGATTGTTAAATTGGAAACCTTCATTCAGTCCTTCTTTAACAAAATCCAGCTCGATTCCTTGAAGATAGATAAGGCTTTTAGCATCAATGATGATTTTTACATCTTCGATATCAAACACTTCATCATCATCATTTAAAGAATCAACGAACTCAAGTACGTAAGCCATACCAGAGCAGCCAGATGTTCTTAAGCCCAGACGCAAGCCAACACCTTTGCCTCGGCTGACTAAGAAAGATCTGACACGATCGGCTGCCGCTGGGGTCATTGTAATCGCCATCTTAACTCCAGATTTTACTTAGCTTGTTTCGATTTGTACTCGTCGATTGCAGCTTTAATGGCATCTTCAGCCAAAATTGAACAATGAATTTTCACCGGTGGCAATGCCAACTCTTCAGCAATATCGGTATTTTTTATCGCCGCAGCTTGCTCAATAGTCTTACCTTTAACCCACTCGGTTACCAGTGAGCTAGAGGCTATCGCGCTACCACATCCATAGGTTTTGAACTTAGCATCTTGAATAATGCCGTCAGCACCGATTTTTAACTGAAGCTTCATCACGTCACCACAAGCAGGCGCACCCACCATACCGGTTACCACCGAAGGATCGTTCTTATCAAAAGAACCTACGTTACGTGGATTCTCATAATGATCTATCACTTTTTCACTGTAAGCCATGGTATTGCTCCAAAATTATCTATTGTAAAGGTTAGAATTAATGATGTGCCCATTGAACTTGATTCAAATCGATCCCATCTTTAAACATTTCCCACAAAGGAGACATTTCTCTTAATTTATCAATAGATTGAGTAATCACTTCGATAGCGTGATCGATTTCTTCTTCGGTGGTAAAACGACCGATGGAGAAACGAATTGAGCTATGTGCCATTTCATCGTTCAAGCCAAGGGCACGTAATACGTAGCTAGGCTCTAAGCTAGCAGAAGTACAAGCTGAACCTGATGAAACTGCTAAATCTTTTAATGCCATCATTAATGACTCACCTTCAACATAGTTGAAGCTCACGTTGAGGCTGCCGCTAACACGGTCAATCGCATCACCATTAATATAGGTTTCTTCAATGTGCTTGATGCCATTCCATAATTTGTCACGCAATGCAGCGATACGGGCATCATCAGAGGCCATTTCCGCTTTTGCAATCGCAGCGGCTTCACCTAAACCGACGATTTGATGCGTCGGTAACGTACCACTGCGCATACCACGCTCATGACCACCACCGTGCATTTGTGATTCTAAGCGAATGCGTGGCTTGCGGCGAACATACAGGGCACCAATACCTTTAGGACCATACATTTTGTGACCAGAAATCGAGATCAAATCCACTTTAGTCGCTTGCACATCGATAGGCAGTTTTCCTGCACTTTGTGCCGCATCCATATGGAAAATAATGCCTTTTGAACGGCATAGCTCACCGATTGCATCAATATCATGGATCACGCCGATTTCATTATTCACGTGCATAATGCTGACAAGAATGGTGTCATCACGCAGCGCTGCGGCTAAACGTTCCATCGGAATGATGCCGTTGGCAGCAGGCTCTAAATAAGTCACGTCAAAACCTTCACGCTCTAATTGGCGACAGGTATCAAGCACCGCTTTATGTTCGGTTTTACTGGTGATGATATGTTTGCCTTTCTTATTATAGAAATGAGCAACCCCTTTGATCGCTAAGTTGTTTGATTCTGTCGCGCCAGAGGTAAACACTATTTCACGGTGATCGGCGTTAATTAACTCAGCAATTTGATTGCGAGCAATATCCACCGCTTCTTCAGCTTGCCAGCCATAGCGATGTGAACGTGATGCTGGATTACCAAAGATGCCGTCCATTGTCATACATTGGAACATCTTTTCCGCGACTCTAGGATCAACAGGCGTGGTGGCGGCATAATCTAAATAGATAGGAAGCTTCATAACACACTCCGTACTGAGCAGTCTCTGGTAGAGGCTACATACAACGTACAAAAAATAATTTTATATATAACAAAGGGTCACTATAAGCTGACTCTTTGTTCCTTTTGTATAGTGTCTTGCTTAAGTGAGATAAATTGCACATCTCGCTTCTGCATCAAACCCGCAAGACTGATGCCATCCAAAAAATCGGAAATTTGTTTGCTTAAATCGCCCCAAAGTGAATGGGTTAAGCAGCGAGTGCCACTCTGACAATTACCCAGTCCTTGGCAACGCGTCGCATCAACAGACTCGTCTACGGCATGAACAACCATACCAACAGAAATAGCATTGGCTTCAAGACCTAAGCGATAACCACCACCGGGTCCGCGAACACTAGCAACTAAACCGTGTTTCCTTAACTTAGCAAAGAGTTGTTCCAGATAAGAAAGTGAAATCCCTTGTCTTTCAGAGATGTCAGCTAAGGAAACGGGTCCCGATGTCGAGTGAATTGCCACATCTAGCATAGCGGTTACTGCATAACGACCTTTTGATGTAAGTTTCATAACAACCATAGCTCCCGAACAGATATGCATTATTTCAACATACCCGAGTAATTCAGTCAAGTATTAAAGCCGACTAAAACACTCAGGTATTATGAGTGCACATAGAACGAATACCCTTTCATCTTGGTGGGGCATTTAACCTTTTTCCGACCTAAGATTCAATGCTAAATCGCCAATTAATCGACATCTAGCACGATATAAACCTTAGCTAAAAGTGAGTCTGTGCACTACGGCGCGTTCAGGCTAAGGTTTGACCCCTATTAGGAGCCTTTATAACAAGAAACGCTAAAGTAGAACCGTTAAAGCAAGACCTTTGAGCAAGGCTATCATGTAAAATCTAAATACTCGGATCAAACTCATCTAACGCACTATGGCGTTTTTCCGCCGCGGCTTTTTCTGCATCATCAAATTCACCTATATCAAGCACTGGCAGTTTGGCGGTACAAACGTCGCCTCCCAGCCCTTGAATAGCTTGACACAACTCTTGTACTTTTGAGTCCATCAGATGCATATGATCGAGCATCTGCCCTATTGCATTGGCCACCGGATCGGGATTATCCGGTGACACCGCATAGGCATCAAAGCCATATTTTTTTGCCATCGCGCTGCGACGTTCGGTTTTCTCTTTCGATTGCGGTGACGGTGTTGCCACCACGCGCCCAGGAATCCCCACAACCGTGGTATCTTTAGGCACATCTTTCACCACCACAGAATTAGAGCCCACACGCGCACCATCATGCATGGTAATAGGACCGAGGATTTTTGCTCCCGCCCCCACCACGACGTTATTGGCTAATGTCGGGTGACGTTTCCCCGCTTGCCAGGTGGTTCCACCAAGCGTTACACCGTGATAAAGGGTGCAATCATCACCAATTTCGGCGGTTTCACCTATCACAACGCCCATACCGTGGTCGATAAAAAATCGATGGCCTATGGTTGCGCCAGGATGGATTTCTACCCCCGTGCACCAACGCGAAAAAGTGGATAAACAACGTGCCGTTAAGCGCCAATCGCGCTTCCATAGCTTATGGCTTATCCGATGCAACCAAATGGCATGCATGCCTGGATAGTTAACCAAGATCTCAAACGCGCTACGCGCTGCGGGATCGCGGTGATATATAGAGTCAATATCTTCTTTTAGCCTAGCTATCACGCCCATTGTTTATCCTTCACGATTATTATTGATGATTAAAATCAGGCTATTTTTCTTTCGAACCCGCCACTTTCTCGATTGAGGTTAAAATCCCCCTAAGGATATTCATTTCCTGGCTCTCAATCCGGGCACGACTAAACAAGCGACGCAGTTTCATCATGACTTGTCCAGGATGATTCTTAATGATAAATCCGGTTGATAACAGTGTTGTTTCAAGGTGGGCGAAGAAACGCTCCTGATCGGCGGCCAACGGATACTCAGTCAGAACCGCTTCAGCAACCTTTTTTTGTGCAAGATGGGCAACGCGGGTTTCATAACAAATGATTTGTACGGCTTGCGCGAGATTAAGCGAGCTATATTCAGGATTTGCAGGAATGGCGACATGATAAGTGCATTGTTGCAGCTCTTCATTACTTAAGCCGTGATTTTCACGGCCAAACACAATCGCAACCGGGCCGTTAAGTGCCTCTGTCGCTAATTTCACCCCCGCTTCTCTTGGCTCTAACATGGGCCAATCTAAGGTACGGCTGCGCGCGCTGGTTGCAATCACCAGACTGCAATCGGCAATCGCTTCAGCGAGTGAATCCACTTTCACAAGATGTTTCAGAATATCCGATGCACCCGCGGCCAATGCAATGGAATGCCCATCAGGTTCAACCCGAGGTTCTGCAAGATACAGAGTAGACAAACCCATAGTCTTCATCGCTCTGGCAGTAGAACCAATATTGCCGGGGTGCGAAGTCCCCACTAAAACCACTCGAATATTACTTAGCATGAAATAACTTAATTTAATTCATAAAACGTTGGGAACGAATATTATCACAGCCAATGACGAATGCTTATATGAAAATCGGTATTTGATATAACTATCAAATCGAGTATAATGCTGCCCGCTATTTAACGTTCTTTAACATCCAGGGGATTGCAATGCATCCAATGCTGACGATTGCTGTACGTGCTGCCCGCGCGGCCGGCCAAAATATTATGCGCGCCTATACCGAACTTGACCGTATTGAAGTCAGTTCAAAAGGTATCAACGATTTTGTTACCAGTGTAGACAAGGAAGCAGAAGCGACAATTACTTACCATATTCGTAAATCTTACCCTGATCACACTATCGTGGGTGAAGAGAATGGCGAAAACCGCGGTGAGAATAACGACTATGTTTGGATAGTCGACCCTCTGGATGGCACTAACAACTTTGTTAGAGGCATTCCCCACTTCGCGATTTCTATCGCTCTGCAACACAAAGGTAAAACTGAAGTTGCGGTTGTTTATGATCCTGTTCGTGAAGAACTCTTTTCCGCTGTCCGTGGTAAAGGCGCAAAACTCAATGATTTCCGTCTGCGTGTGACCAACGTAAATGAATTAGCCCCAACTATGATTGGTACTGGCTTCCCGTTTAAGGCGCGTCAACACACTGAAACTTACATGGCGATATTCGGTGAAGTGTTCGGCCAATGTGCTGACTTACGTCGCGCCGGTTCTGCCGCATTAGATTTAGCCTATGTTGCCGCCGGCCGTTTGGATGGTTTCTTTGAAATCGGCCTAAAGCCATGGGATATTGCGGCTGGCGATCTTATCTGCCGCGAAGCTGGTGGTACAGTGACCGATTTCACTGGCAATCATAACTATTTGGTTTCTGGCAATATCGTTGCTGGTTCTCCTAAAGTGACCACCGAATTAGTTAAAATTATGCGTCCATTATTGAATGAAGGTTTAAAGCGTTAATCGAGATTAATGCTTAATTTGAAATAAACGCATAACGCTAAAACAAAGACAAAAAAGGCCAGTGGCTCTTGATGAGCGCTCACTGGCCTTTTTATTTGTCGGCTTTACATCCTTTGCCCCTCAATCGGCAGGACATCACCATTGA
>JBOFUF010000292.1:0-1068 GCA_051652445.1 Shewanella sp. | reverse complement strand
CAATATTCCAGGATGATAACTGTCAAATAACGAGCTCACCCGCGGGTTATTACGGTCAACAGCCAGTAAATATTGGGTTAAATCATTACTACCAACAGAGACAAAATCCACTCGTTTTGCCACATCATCCAACTGATATAGCATGGCGGGCACTTCGAGCATAATGCCTATTCGTGGCATCACTATGTCGCTGTTAACATCGTTTTTTAATTCGACATAGGCTTGTTGCAAATATTCTAAGGATTGATCGATTTCATCTAAGTTGCTGACCATAGGCAGCAAAATACTTAACTGTTTACCGTCTCCCCCAGCCTGTAGCATGGCCCGTAACTGCACCAAAAACAGCTCAGGATGATCCAGAGACAAGCGAATCCCGCGCCATCCTAGGAAAGGATTGTCTTCTTTAATCGGGAAATACGGTAAAGGTTTATCGCCTCCCACATCTAAAGTACGCATCACCACAGGTCGACCGGACGCGGCCGATAAGACCTGTTGATAGACTTTGACTTGCTCAGATTCACTCGGGAAGCGCTGTTGCAACATAAAAGGACTTTCAGTGCGATAAAGCCCAATACCGTCGGCGCCCTCTGCAATTTCAGAAGCCACACCACTGAGTAATCCCGCATTGAGATACAAGCGAATACGTGAACCATCTAAGGTTACAGAAGGCAGCGCTAATTCTTGGGCATACTGGCGTTGCAAGGCTTTTTGTGCCGAAATAAGGCTACGATACTCACCGACAATAGCGGGTGATGGCGACACCAATAACTGACCACGGCTTGCGTTTACGACTAGAAGTTTTTGGTCAATATTGGCAGATAACAGTTGCTCGACACCTGTGATTGCAGGCACACCTAAGGCGCGGGCTAAAATGGCGGCATGGGAGTTTACGCCACCAAGCTCCGTGACAATACCCGCAAGCTTTTGCCTTGGGAACTCAGCCAACATAGTCGCATCGGCTTCACGGGTAATGAGGATTACAGGTTTATCGGGCTCAAGCTCTAGACGTTCTGGCTCAATAAGTTGGCGCAATACTTTTTGACCTAAGTCGCGAATATCGCTAGCCCG
>JBOFUF010000291.1:0-5885 GCA_051652445.1 Shewanella sp. | reverse complement strand
ATGATCACTTGACCAATCGTTTCTGCCGCATTTTTACCCGCTGCATTCAAAAAATAATCAGGCCTGCGTACACCTAAATCATTAAAAAAAACTTCATTAAGTTCGAAGTCATAATTTTGGCCTGTGTGTACCAAAATATGCTCACAATGCTCATCTAATTTTGCTAACACTCGTGACAACCGTATAATTTCCGGACGAGTACCAACGACAGACATAACTTTTAATTTTTTCATTTTAGGTTCTCAAATCACTATAAAGGGCGTGCAAATGTATCTGGCGCTTCACGATCAAAAATCTCATTCGCCCAAAGCATCACAATCATCTCTTCATCACCGATATTGGTAATATCGTGTGACCAACCAGGAACGGTTTCAACTATACAAGGTGAACCACTATCAGTATGCAATTCAAAACGCTCACCACTAGCAATGTGCTCGAATTTAAATAGTGCTTTACCCTTAACAACAAGAAACTTTTCATTCTTGCTGTGATGATAATGGCCGCCCCGTGTAATCCCTGGATGAGCTGTGAAAAATGAAAACTGGCCAGCAACTTTTGTTTTTAGCATTTCACTAAAAACACCACGTTCATCACCATAACTAGGAATAGCATAACTAAACTGTTCGGGTGACATATAGCTAAGGTAAGTAGAATAAAGTGCACGACTTAACCCCGAACCGACGTTTTCAGTCACTAAGTTGCTGCGGCTTTGTTTAAAAGCACTTAACAAATCAGCGACCGCCCCCACAGTCGTAGGGTACTCAGGCGAAACAGATTTAAAACCACTTGTTGTTGAACCCTCTAAAAGAGAAATTAAACTACGGCAAACATCATCGATATAAACTAAGGTCACAGATGCCGATGAGTCATTGATAGTGATATCTAAATCATTAAGCGTGTTATAACAAAAAGTAGCCACAAAGGAATTATAGTTAGGTTTACACCATTTTCCAAACACATTTGAAAAACGATAAATAAAGTAAGCAGCACCCGTAGTGACACCATATTGTTCAACTGCTTGTTCAGCAGCAAGCTTACTTTGGCCGTAAGCATTATCAAGTTCAGCTTGAGTTGAAGAGCTCACAACCAAAGGTACTTTTTTATTAGACTGCTTTAATTGTTCTGCTATAAAATTTGTAAGATCAGCATTACCTTCTTGGAATTCAGAATCATCTATAGGTCGATTAATACCGGCTAAATGAAAGACAAAATCAGCAGCACTGAGATGTTTAGCTAGCATTTCGCGGGATGTTTCACGGCCCACTTCAACTATGTCTTTATAGCCATGCTCACGCAACATGATACAAAGGTTTTTACCAATAAAACCTTTTGCACCTGTAACAACAATTTTCATTTAAACACCCTCTGGCACAACTAAGCTACCGGCCTCAATATCAGCAATGAAATCTAACTTATGCAGCAGTTTGATCATACCATCAACATCTAAACGCTCGGTATTGTGAGAATTGTAATCCTCAATTAACGATAAGTCCTTCTCGCCTTCTTCATTATACTTAGAGTAATTTAGATCGCGGTTATCTGAAGGAATTCGGTAGTAACCACCTTGGTCTTCAGCAACGAACATCTCTTCACGGCTACATAAGGCTTCGTAAAGCTTCTCACCATGGCGTGTACCAATAGTGTATACAGGATGATCTGGTTTATTCGTAATTTGCAGCAGCGCTTTCGCCAGTACATCAACTGTCGCTGCTGGTGCCTTCTGAACAAAAGTATCACCATTAGAGCCATGCTCAAAAGCATGCAAAACCAAATCAACAGCATCATCCAGCGTCATCATAAAACGCGTCATATTAGGATCAGTAACAGTAATCGGATGACCGTTGATAATTTGCCGCAAAAAAAGTGGGATAACAGAACCTCGCGACGCCATCACATTACCATAACGAGTACAGCAAATCGTGGTATTGGTATGTTCCAAATTTCGGCTTTTAGCAACAATTACTTTTTCCATCATGGCTTTAGATATCCCCATTGCATTTATAGGGTATACCGCCTTATCAGTGCTCAGACAAACTACACGTTCAATACCATGAGTTATTGCCGACTCAAGTACGTTCTCAGTTCCAAGAACATTGGTCTTAACCGCTTCAAGTGGGTAGAATTCACAGGATGGAACTTGCTTTAACGCCGCTGCGTGATAAACATAATCTACGCCGCGCATGGCATTAGATACACTTTGATAATCGCGAACATCACCAATATAAAATTTCAACTTTGAATTGTTATATTTCTTACGCATATCATCTTGCTTTTTCTCATCTCGAGAAAAAATACGAATTTCTTTGATGTCTGTTTTGAGAAAACGATCAAGTACAGCATTACCGAAAGAGCCTGTACCGCCAGTGATCAGAAGAACTTTATTTTTAAACATATAATTACCTTAAATTACATTTACTGTTGATAAATCGTAACAATCGCATTAACAAAGTTATCTCGATCGAAATTTGATGGTACAGTACCGATGGTAAACGGTTGGCACTCAAGTCTAGTTAAAATATCAACCACAGTAACCAAATCCCCTTTATCAACTACAAAACCGAGGTCATGAGTCACCGACTCAGGGCTACCACCAGTGTTATAAGTAATCACTGGCGTGCCGCAGGCGATAGCCTCGAGGTTAACTGTAGGGTAGTTATCTTCATAAGTCGGATTAAAAAAAACATCTGCCGCTGTATAGATTTCAGCAAGTTCAGTAGGGTTATCAGTGCGATGAATACCGATGATATTACTAGGCAGCCGTTTTATTTTGTCTGCAGGTAAACCAACCATCACCAAGCGGTGATTATCTGGCAGCATTTTGGCAAGCGCGATAAAATCTTCTAACCCTTTACGCGGTGACCAACCGGAGGCAGCACCCATAACTAAAAACTTATCTTCGAGGTGATGCTTGCTGCGAAAATCACTTGACCACTGGCGAAACACCGTTAAATCAATGCCATTATTTACCACTTGCACAGGGTAGTTTTTCAAATAGGATTCTTTTACCAAGTTTGCCAACCAGTGCGATGGCGTAACAATAGTTAAATCCTTTACCCCAGTGAATGCCGCCTTTTTACGCTGATAATTATTTTTAGAGTTATCTAGCCCATTACTGGCGGGGTAAGTATTTTTTTGTGGGCAACTAAAACATTGCGTTTTCCATTTTTCACAACCACAATAATCGAAATAACTGCAATGCCCAGTAAATGGCCAGCAGTCATGTAACGTCCAAATAATTTTAATATTAGGTCGCTTTTTAAAAAATTCAAACAGTAGTTCAACATTAAGGTAGTAACCATGAATGTTATGCAAATGCACTATATCAGGCTGCAGGCTATCTATTTGCTTAATTGCTAGCTTTGTCGCCTTGGTGGAGCAAACCCCGTGATTATCAAATAGCCGAGTTTGCAATGCGTGGGCGTAAAAATCTAATTGGCTACTAATTTTAATCACGCTATCACAAAGTCTTGCCTCACCCCGACCATACATAATATGACTTTCAATGCCTTTGGCTAGCAACGCGGCGTGGATATCCGTTGCAATGCGGCCAGTGCTACCGATACCACAGACCGAATTTATTTGAAGGATTCTCATTTTAGTGATCACCGATTCTTCTTGCTGGATATAAAATTCTGATTTGGTTTACCACGAGTAAAACAAAAATAAAAACAATTAGCGTTTGTATAAAATAAACATATGCAAATATCCAACCATGGCATATGATCATTAACGTCATAAGCCAACTTAATAAAGTAATCCTTTTATCATTTACAATTACATTACTAAGATAGCCACTAATAAAAGTCAGAGCTACACTGCAAAGAAAAACGAAAAAACCAAAGAAGCCATAAAATATAAAATAACCAAAAATACCAACCTGAGAAGCCCAAGTATCTTTACCATTAATCATTAGAGCCAAATACGTTTGCGGGGATACAAATTCTTGAGCAACACCGATACCAAATGTTTTACAGATAAAAACTATCAGCCAATAATTTTGAAAGAAATCACTAAGCGTACCTCCAGCAATCTGGTATGTATTAGCTATATCATTTTTCTGCTCAAGTAAGTATTGAATGTTTGCCACATGTTGAAACCGTTCGAGTGTAATAAAGAAATATTTTATATATAAAATGTAAAAATCAGTTTTTGCTATCATATTTGTGTACGAAACAAAAAAATCATCTCCGGTGATAGCACTGGCAATGATTGACTCTTTTAACAATCTAATAAATGGATAAATAACCAAGCCTATAACTGTAAAAAACACAGCTTTTTTCATAGCGTTTTTTTTATTATTTAATCGTCCTGCGTATATCCATAGAAAAAAAAGCAATAATATCTGCCCAGTCTGACCACCTATTAAAATCAATGGAAGATAAAGAAAAATATTTAATAAAAACCATTTATTCTTAAAATCAGCCCTATAATAAAAATAGACTAGGCCAAACATGATAGGCTGGACTATGGCAGCTACTTGACGATAAAATGCCGGTGCTGGGGAAACTTCTTGCTCAAGACCTATTACACCAATTTTATAAAACCAAGCAACATATAAACCAAACAACAATACTATGACAGTAAATAAATCCAACAGAAAACTGTGGGTATATTTTATATGTTTAGTTTTTAACTTATCAGCAAACTGGTATATGAAATATAAAAAAAAGAAAAGCGTGAAGACAACCAACATTGTTGCAATAATATTGGAGTCATGTTTTACGCTTATATATTGATTAGCAAAATCCCCACCTAAGAATCCGGTACTAGAAAAATAGATAGCGCAAGTAACATTAAATAATATATACAAGATAAAAGCATATCTAGTTGTAGAGCAGTACGATAAATAACTTTCGCGGTCTTGCATTAAATATTCCTATGCGATTTTCATACTTCATAGCTAGATTTTTCAGGCCATTTTTTCTGAAATGCGATCGCCAATTTAATCATAATATGATTAACATCATTGATATCGCCATCATTGATGGCTAGCATCTTTATTCTAACATCATCTAGATAGTTTATAATCAGATCAATATTACCATCCGCCAACTGACAATACTTGCCATGCTTAGTAATATTTTTAGGATGGAAATTACCTGAGCATAATTGCCAATTTTTAAAAATATATTGATTGACATCATTCACAGATCTAAACTTACTACTCATCGTCTGAGTTAGTTGAGCAGGAATATTTTTCCACACTTCATCTAGTGTTGATTTTAAATATGCGTGTGGCAAATGATGCTCGACAAATCCCGTAAAAGTAGGCCAAGGCAATAGAACGCAAGAACGAAATAAATAATTAAGTGGATATGTAATATTAAACCATTTAAATAAATTATTTTTTAGTACATTTTTTTTTGAAAAAAACGAGTTTAAGCTAGCCAAATTATTCACTTGGATATTCATCATGACTTTTTCAGCCCCAGAGATGGCATTAAAAACAGCCATATCACACGGCAACCCATTCATAAAAAAATCATTTTTATTTAAATCATTTGTTAAAAAAAAATCATCATTAAAATAAACAAAATTCTCTGCGAGCCCTTCTATTCTATTTATAAAAAGCTCTATGGGATTAGCGCTAAAAACAGGGAGAAATTGCTCTGGTATATAATCTTGATGACGCACAATATTAATTTTAGGATGATTAATATCAAGCCAATCAGGTACATGACCGTACGTGATAAAATGAATTTTATTTACCCAAGCAGCATGTTTATCTACTCCACGAAACCAATATTTTAACAACCCCCAGTCACGATAACGCTCGAAACGTGCATCAGCTGACATCGGATCTGCTGTATATCTTTTAAAATCTTCCTGCCATATCGGATCACTCGGATCAACCCATGGAATCACAAAATCGATAGGTTCATTCA
>JBOFUF010000290.1:0-11039 GCA_051652445.1 Shewanella sp. | reverse complement strand
TACCTCAAGATGATGTGGTGTGGGAAAATCGTAAGCCGCAACAAACGGAGCAGGAGCGAATGCAAACCGGGCGGGCCAATATTTCCAGCTTAAGAGATATGTTCAAAAAATAGTTATTTTACTATTTAAGTTAACTATTATTTCTGGCCTTTACATTTTGGTTTAATCATATTCCAACTGGGCACTGTCCGGTGGTAGTTTTCCGTTTAAGGTAAAGGTGTCGGCCAGAGTGGTTCCCTGACCGAGTTGATAGCCAAGTTCACTGAAAATACGTTTTTGTTCCGGGCTGTCAATACCCTCAACAAAGATTTGAAGCTCTAAGGTTGATGCGGTTTTTTTATAAGCAGAGATTAACTTCAGCTGTTGTTCATCTTTTATGTTGCGGGTGAGGTTAGCATCGAGTTTTAAGCCTTTTATCGGCAGAAATAATAAGCTATTTAATGCACTATAGCCGCTACCATAGTGGCTAATACCGAGTTTCACCCCAAGCTTATGCAACAATTCAAAGCCATTGATATGATTTTCAGTTTCTTTCACGAGAGCTTTTTCATTGAAGAATAGCCACAAACTGCTCAGGTTTAACTGGGTCTGTTTGAGGGTGTTTTTTAAGCTGCGCAGTACCTGCTTATGTTTGAGATGCTGACTCGAAAGCATGAGATGCAATTCAACGGATTGATCATGTAGCTTGAGGAGTTGGGGGTAGCTGCTATTTATGATGTTGATGGTATATTTATCGAGTTCAACGGTAAGGTGTGACTGTTCAGCAAGCGTGCTCAGTTGTTCTTGTTGTAAACGCCCGCGCTGCGGATGTTGCCAGAACAGACGACTCTCCAATGCCTGCACTTGACCCGTTTTGAAATTGACTACCGGTAAGTAACTGAGTTGGATTTCAGCATGCTGTAATGCATATTTAAATTCAGTTTCTAATACGAGATCACGCATGGCTTGATGTTGGACATTATCATCAAAAATAATATAGCAGCCCTTGCCATTGGCTTTCGCTTGGTACATCGCGGTATCTGCATTGCGTAACATAGACTCACTGGTATCGAGTCTGTGTTCGCCACTGGTGGTTATGCCTATACTGGCTCCTGAACTGAATTCAATCGTACCGCGTCGATAGGGCTGAGATACTTTATGAATCACTCTTTCAGCCACATCTTTTGCATCGCCAATACTGTTAATGTTATCGAGCAATATCACAAACTCATCGCCACCTAGACGCGCTAAGGTGTCGTTATCACGAATGCAGGACTTGAGGCGACACGCGGTCTCAATTAAGAATCTATCGCCTTCTAAGTGTCCCATGGTGTCGTTAATCAGCTTGAAGCGGTCGAGATCAATAAATAGTAGGGCAAATTGGTCTGAGCGATAGCGACGGACGTGCTTGATCGCTTGAGATAAGCGCTCCATAAACATAGAGCGGTTAGGTAGGCCTGTCAGTGCATCATGTTTGGCATCGTGAACTAGCTTAGCTTCCATACTGCGACGTTGTTGAATTTCTTTCTCAAGACTTTTATTCAGTTCGGCTAACTCTTTAGTTCGATCGATCACCTTTTCTTCTAGTTCTTCATAACTGCGTTTCAGGGACTCTGCGGACAGTTTTTTCTCAATAGCAGAACCGATATGTTGCGATACAAATGTCAGTAATTCTAAGTCTTTGACTTGGTAGTTTTGAGTCATGCTAAGGCTGTAAATCGTTAATACACCCCGTACCTGATCATGAATAAACAGGGGAATGCCTATCCATTGATTCATCGTTTGAGTGAGATTTAACGCGGGGGCTTGTGAATACAGCTCGCCAGAGGCAATTAAGGTATTAATACTACTTTGATCTAATAGTAGTGGACGCTTATGTTTGAGTACATATTCAGTCAAACCATCTTGTAGCGGCAGAGTACCAGGGGGCTTATTGGCTAATTGTGGTACATAAAAAGGAAACGTGAGATGAGTTCCTGTGTCATCCAATAGTGCGATATAACAATTATCGGCTGGAAGCAGGTGCCGAATGACATTATGCAATTGAGCATAAAACTCGGGGTTGTCGGCACTGGAACTTGCTAGCTCGGCGATTTCGAAAAGTGATTTTTGTAAGCGCTCAGCTATACGCCTTTCATAAACTTCTAGTTTTAATTTGTCATAAGCTTGGCTGAGTTCTTTTGTTCTTTGTAGGATCGCTTGTCTTAATTGTTCTTGATGTTTGAGTCGCTCCATTACCCCTGAAATATGGTGGGAAATGAACGTCATTAACTTGAGTTCGATTTCACCATAACGGACATTTATATCGTAGGTTTGCACGGCTAATACGCCCATCACTATGCCATCGTATTGAATAGGCACGCCAAGCCATAGATGGCATGGCGTGCCTAGATTAACGATTTCCTTACTGGCAATCAGTTCATTGGCTTTGTGAATATCACATAACAACGCTTCTTCTGTTCTCAGTACGTAGCCTGTTAATCCTTGCTGTAATAATCTTGATAACGATTGTTCAGGATGGGTTTCTGCAGGATGAGCATCCTTCTCATCGGCGAAAAAAGGAATAGCAAGTTCGCCAGTAAGGACATCAAGGGTTGAAATAAAAAAAGTATCAGCAGGAATGAGTTGTTTGAGGTTGCTATGTACGCTGACATAGAATTCCTCCAGTGAAGAAGTATGCGTTGCAATATTGGATATTTCGAGCAATGCGTTTTGAATGATCTCGGCATGCTTATACTTACACGCTAATTTTTTTAAGCGAATAATTTTTTTCCGTAAGCGATCAGCTTCAGTCACAGGATGCTTACCAGTTTCATCTTCATCTTTAAGCATGATACTCACGAGTTAACTCTATGTTTGTTTTTATTAATAGATATAACTAGCATACAACCTGGCAACATAAAAGCCATGTTTTGGCAGCATTTTGCTTTAAAAGTCAGCTGATGTGATAAAACTTGAGCAGTCAGTAAAAAAATTACCAAACAGCTATAGACTCAAAGGGCATTTGACCCTAGTATATGCGGCGCTAACCAAGGCGAGCGCCCATAGCTCAGCTGGATAGAGCGCACCCCTCCGGAGGGTGAGGCCGAAGGTTCGAATCCTTTTGGGCGCACCACTTCCGAATAGCGTTGTGAGCTTTGAAGTTAGTAAAGTAAGTGAAATCAATGGTGATTGTAGCTCAGTTGGTAGAGTCCCGGATTGTGATTCCGGTTGTCGTGGGTTCGAGCCCCATCAGTCACCCCATTTCATTGGCTTTAATAAAAATGTTAAACTTTCGGTGATTAGCGCAGCCCGGTAGCGCATCTGGTTTGGGACCAGAGGGTCAGAGGTTCGAATCCTCTATCACCGACCAAATTCTTCGCTTAACTAGCGAGCTTAATGTAAGTTAAGTAAATAGTTACTGTATATGGTGATTAGCGCAGCCCGGTAGCGCATCCTGATGTTTAGGATGAAAGTGGACCAGAGGTAGCCTTTAAGCTAATGTACAAGATAGTAAAAGTTTACGGTGATTAGCGCAGCCCGGTAGCGCATCTGGTTTGGGACCAGAGGGTCAGAGGTTCGAATCCTCTATCACCGACCATACAACAAAAAGCCCCTGCATTTAATGTAGGGGCTTTTTGCTTTTTTCAAGTCTATCTACTTACACCTCTTATCGCGCGGGTTATTTCTTTTACCCGATAAACATTCAAGGCATCAGCGTCGAGTTAGTCATGTCTATTTAGATTGTGGCAACCATTATGTTCCCCGCGCGCTATTGCCGCGAAAGCTAACCTAGCAGACTTTTTTGAGCTTTAGGTTAGCTTAAATCAGTCGATAAGATTTAGTTCACACTCTCTGGCGGTACGATAAATCCTTGATAAGCATCTGTTCTAAGCTCGTTAAAGCGTTCTAGTTGAGCTTTTTCTTGAATGCCCGTTACTATGACTTGAATATCCAATCCTTTTGCTACGTTGATTAGGGCGCGGCACAGTTCGCTATTATGGTGCGTTTCATCATAGTAGGAGAAGGATTGATCTAGTTTCACATAGCTAGGCCTTAATTCCTGTAGATAAGACATCGATCCAAACTGACGACCAAAGTGGTCAATGCCAAACTTAGCACCGTTATCGCGAATGATGTTACATAAGTGCTGACATGACTTAAGATCACTATAAACGCCAGCCTCAGGGATTTCGAAGCAGATACGTTCAACAAATAAGGCATTTCGCAAAAAGTGGTTTAGCCATTCATGGAACTGAGGATCGTTAATACTTTGGTGGGTTAAGTTAATGGCGAGCGGTTCATAGCTTCGCTCGAGCAGTTTTTGCTCGTAGACAGTTTCAATCAAGCATTTATCGAGTAAGGCACCCAGTGATAATAACTCGATATACGGCATAAATTGCCCTGCATGGGCAAGTTGATCACCAAGCTCTAATTGGCAATACAATTCCCGTTGCGCGATACCATTACCATCGCAAAACTGGATGGGTTGCCATCTAAACTTAAACTTTTTGTTTTTGATGGCATGGCTGAGATTATCACGCCATTGCTCGCGGGTGAAAAGTTGCTGTTCTGTTGTTTCAAACCAATGGAATATTTTATTTTCTTGCAATGCTTTTTGGAGAGCATTATCGGCTTGGGCCAAAATATCCGAGACATTCATTTGTCCAATACGTTCCGCAATACCGATCGCAAAGTCTTCGTTGGGCTTGCAGCCTGCTTTTGACACTTCTTGATTGATGGTGCGGATAAGTGTTTGTAAATATTTACTTATTTGCTCACGCTCAACATCGGTCACTAAAAATGAAAATTCATAGGCGGCAATACGTCCTATGACTGAAGGGGTTATTTCGTTCAATTGCTGTTGAAATTTTTCGGCGAGGATCCGTATGGTTTCATCTCGAACTTGATAGCCATATTTACTGTGCACTTCTTCGAGCCAGTCGAGCTTGGCGAGGAATAAAGCGCCGCTGCTGGGCTCACTTAGCCAACCATTTAAACGGCTGACCACATATTGGCGGTTAGGTAGGCCTGACGCCGGATCGACAAGATTCTTTTTACGTAACGCGCCAACCTCTTCGTCAAGAGAATTAAATACTTGTTTTAATTGAGCTGACATGCTGTTAAATGCCGTCACTAAGTCTTTTAATTCGGTTGTTTTGGGTAATGCCATGTCTGGACCAAATTGACGCGCAGCAATACTTTTTGCATGTTCAGACAGGGTGTGGAGAGGTTTTAATATCCAGGTTAAGCCTATTCTTGCTGTAAAAATAGCAACCAGAAAAAGCAGTGAGAAGGCAATGATGGTATTAGACATGATTCGCCAAAGTTCATGATAGCCAAAACCTGGGTGGGCGGTGATCTCAAGTTGTGCTAGCTGTAGCCAACCTGAGGTGATAGTGCTTTGTTTGTTGATGGTTTTAAACAGGCCTAGATTGATGAACCACTGAGGGACATCTTCAATTTTTAAAGGATTATTCCATTCTTGCTGTCTGCCATCGACCATCCAAGTCAATTTTATATTTTGATAGTAACCCCCCTCAAAAATGACATTCACTAAGGTTTCTGCCGCAGCGGTATCGCCCGCTTCGAGTACTGGAGTCAGCATTAGGCCAAGTGAGGTATTAGCATTGTTTAGATCGGACTCCATTTGCTTTGTTAAAAAGTTTTGAGTCTCAGTGAATTGCACATAGCCAAGGCTTGCAACAACAAGCAAGAATAAGCTAAAAAGCAGCGAATAAATCTGTCTAAACAGTGTCATTTTTGGTGCTACTCCAATTTTAATTTGGGTTGTCTAAGGCGGTTGATACCTAATCTATGGTTAAGATCATTCCATTTTTCTAATCGTTTTGATGACCCTGCCAGTACACCTCGACCTTGCTCTTTATTGAGCCATAACTGTTTACCGTTAAAGCTATAAACAGGTAATAGATCTTTTCTTTTGGTGGCCAGTTTTATTTCATGATCAAGATTATCAAGCACTAAAGGGATTGATGATGGCGTCTCATAGTAAGCCAATACCATATGATATTGATTAACGGTAGTGGCCTTAACCATAGTGATCCGCATCTTGTCTTCTTGAACGCCAAGTTGAAGCAAGGTGAAGTATTTTGCGATCGCAAAGTCTTCACAATCACCGCCATTCACGCCAATAAACTCCATGGGTGTTGCCCAATAATTCGAGTCACCCCATAGTTTACTATCATCAACAAAACGAAATAAATTAAAAAAGTTATTAACTTTCAATAGCTTTTCTTTATCACTGAGTGAGCTTGCTTCTGATAACACCTTGAACCAGGCCCTTACTCGCATGCCTGCTCGCTCGCCGTAATGTTTTTCTAGGGTTGAGGTGATCTTCCTTTCATCAAGGTGTTGTGTGGGTACGGCATATAAGCAACCTATGCCTAAGACTGACGCTATTAGACTAAAGCGGCAGACTCGCAATAATGAATCTTTATAATCAAGTCTGCCGTTCATAAACTAATTTGTTAACCTTTTAATTTGGGTTTTCATCAACCGAGTAAATTGTCCATCTCATGTCTGCTGCCGTATCATCACCGGTCACTTCTGCAACAACACGGCGGTTACGGGTTTCTGCTTCCGGCGTTTGTTCTAAAATAATGGGACGACTAGATCCATATCCAATGGCTGTTAATCGATTTCTATCGATACTAAAGCGTTCAGCTAATACGGCGGTCACGGCATTGGCACGTTCTTGAGATAATACGGTGTTGCGTTCATCGGTTCCTGTATGGCTAGTATGACCTTCAATCGTCACTTTGGTCGTTGGATACTGACGTAGAAAAACAGCAACCTCTTCAATTTGAGGGTAATACTCAGGTGCGATATAGGCAGAGTCATTCGGAAATAAAATATTTATTTCTTTCCGCTCGTTAATCGTATTAATTTTGCCACAGCCATAATTGTCGGTGCTAGCCCCTTGCGCAGTATCGTTGCAACGTTCACGGGCTTCAATAACCCCATCGCCATCTTTATCAGAGAGGTCATGGGCTTGAGTTGTGACTATTTCATCCATATTCACCGTATCGCGCAGAGAACAACCCGCTAAAACAGTGACAGTTAGAAAAAAAATGATGGTTTTCATTTGCTCGCTCCTTCTTCATAATTACGCTCTCCGCGCCACGCATCAGGCCTCGTTACTTTCAGTGAGTCTAATAAGCGCCCAGTAGAATTGAGCACCCGATACTTGGCAATGATTTCATCATATTCGGCTTGTAAATAGTCTTTGCGCGCTTCGAAAAGTTCATTTTCGGTATCGAGCAAATCGAGTAGACTGCGTTGGCCTAAGTTGAACTGTTGCGCATAAGCAGATTGAGTCTCTTTTGATGCCACGACATGATCACGAATAAATTGTTTTTGTGGCCCTAGCATTTCAAAGGCGTTCCAAGCAAGATTAACGCCTTCAACGACTTCACGTAGAGCACGTTGACGAATATCTTTTGCTTCACCGAGCTTGTAGGCGGTTTCTCTTTCACGGGCAAGATCTTTACCCCCTGCAAATAAGTTGTATCTCACCCTCACCATGGCAACCAGATCATTACTATGGCCACCTACGTCAGTTCTGAACGCTCCTTTGCCTGAAATGCCATCTTCTCCACCTGTGTCATTGTTCCAGCTACCATTTAATTCCAGTGACACTTTAGGATAATAATTTGCTTGTGCTGATGAGCGCTCAAATTCTGCCGCACTGATATCATTCATCGCAGATTTAAGAATCGGGTGATTGTCTTGTGCGACGGCTAAGCCGGTATTGAGATCCTGAGGTAACATATCCGTATCTGGCACGGGTTGAATCAGATCCGTTGGCTCTGATGCAACGACTTTCATGTATTGCGCTCTGGCATCGAGTAGATTGTTGCGAGCGGAGATCACATTGGCATTGGCCCGCGCGAGGCGACCTGATATTTGTGATAGATCGGCAGTTGAACCTAGCCCTGAGTCAGTCCGCTGCTTGATTTGCTCATAAATGTCTTTATGGCCCGCCAAATTTTTTTCTGCGAGCTTCAACACCTCTGTGGTACGCAGATAGCTTAGGTACACTTTACTGACATCCAAAGCCATATCTTCAGCTGCAGCAAGCAGTGCCCATTGTTCAGCACTGGCTTCCATGCTGTAGCGGTCAACTTCGCTACTGGTATAAAAACCGTCAAACAACATTTGTTTTAAACTCACCCCTAATTCACCGGGGGTCAGTTCGGCGACACCTTTGCGATCAACCTCTCCCACATTTGGGCGACGACGGGTCGACACGCTATCAGTCTGCTCGTAGCCATATCCGCCGGAAATATCAACAGTAGGCATATAGCCTGCAATCGCCTGATTTACTTGCTCTTCTCTGGCCTTGAAACGGTTAAATGATACCCGTAAATCTGGATTAGTATTGAGTGTTTGCGCAACGGCTTGCTCTAGTGTTTGGCTATGAGCCGATAAGGGCAATAACATAAATGACAGCACAATGGCTATTTTTGAACATTGAAATGGTCTTATTGCTAAAGTCTTCATGACGACCTCCCGGTTTATAAATAAGGCTTAGTGCTCTCTGAGCGCAGTATCCTTAGCCCTTAAAATTGGATTTAATATGTACTCAAGTATAGATCTTTGTCCCGTGATAACGTCAACTGAAGTCAACATTCCCGGAATAATTGGCATCTGTGTGCCATCTTTTTTGGTTAAACTCGATTCTGCGGTTCTCACTCTGATGAGATAAAAACTATTGCCTTCTTCATCTTGAGAGGTGTCAGCACTAATATGTTCTACCGTTCCTTTAAGGCCACCATAGCGGGTAAAATCATAGGCGGTAATTTTGACTACCGCGGGTAATCCCGGATATAAAAATGCGATATCTTTAGGTAATATTTTTGTCTCTATTAAGAGTTGATCTTCCGACGGTACTATCTCGATAATATCAATTCCAGGTTGCACCACGCCACCCAGTGTATTGATATGCGTAGTTTTAATGGTGCCATTAACAGGGGAGGTGATAATGGCTTTACTGACCTTATCTTGCGCGCCTACTTGAGCTTCATTCATGCGAGATAGGCGGGTTTGCGTTTCATTGAGTTGCGCGCGTAGCTCTGCAGCATAGACAAATACCGCCTCCCGCCGTTTTAAAATCGCTTCGTCTAAAGCCGATTTTACTTTTGGCCGCAATAATCGTAATGAATTGAGTTCACCTTGAAGATCGTTAACCACGCGTTCTAGTTTGAGTAATTCCACTTCGGGAACAATGCCTTTTTTTGCTAATGGTCGAGTGAGTTCTAGCTCTCTTGAGATCAGCTTCATGCTTGTTGTAAGTGTAGTGGTTTTTGAGGCTAGCTCATCAATTTCCTGTAGTCTTTGTTGAATTTGACGGACAAGGATCTCAAGTTGGTTGCTTAAGTTATCTAAGCGGCCGTTGTATTCCTCTTGCTGTCGTTTAACTAAGGCGGGTTCTGCTGCAATGATAGCTTCTGGGAATATTAATGCTTTTTTAGTGATAAGTACCTGCTCACGCCAACCCGAAGTCATGTCTGAGATGAGGATGCTGTCAAGCTCGGCGCGCATGCGAATAACATTGGTCTCTAAACCATAAACTTCTTGTTCTTGTTGGGCAAAGTCAGAGCGAAAGCGGGTGTCATCAATACGCACTAAAGGCTGCCCTTTGGTGACCATTTCACCCTCTTGAACGTAGAGCTCTTGCATGATACCGCCATCGAGACTTTGAATAACTTGAACTTGTGATGAAGGGATGACTTTCCCCGTCCCGGTAGTGACCTTATCCAATTGGGCAAACCCTGCCCACAGTAAAAAACACACTACCATAGCAGCAAGTGCCCAGATGATTAATCCGTGCCCGCTGGGGGCGTCAGTCATCATGGCGCCATAGACATCATCAACCATGTCTAAGTCGTTTGTCGTTAAATGTTTACTCATCTTTTAGCCTCTCCGTTCACTAGGCCTAAATTGAGTTTTTCTAACACTTCATCCTTAGGCCCGTCGGCTACAATATGACCGCGTTCGAGTACAATAATGCGGTCGACGAGTTGCAGCAAATGCATCTTATGGGTAATAAGAATTAACGTTCTATCTTTGCTGACATTTTGCATTGAGCGAATAAATTGCTGTTCAGCGCGAGCATCTAAACTCGCCGTAGGCTCATCCATCAGTAGTACTGGGGGATCATTCAATGTAGCGCGAGCAAGGGCGACGGTTTGTCTTTGTCCACGGCTGAGTGACATGCCGCCTTCACCGACTTGTTGATCTAGGCCTTCAGCCTCTAGGTTGGTAAATTGACTGACGCCAGAAAGCTGTACCGCGCGGATGAGTTGATGCTCAGTGACTTGACGTGTACCAAATAAAATATTGTCGCGAATAGAGCCATGGAATAGGGTGACATCTTGGGGTAAGTAGCCAAAATTACGACGTAAATCACTGGGATGAATTTGTGCTGAGTCTAAACCGTCGTAGCGTAAGCTTCCTGCGGTGGGTTGAAATAGCCCAACGAGTAACTTAGCAAGCGTACTTTTACCTGAGCCATTTCTGCCGATAATGCCAATGCGCTCACCAGGATTAATCGTTAGCGACAGAGGGTGAAGCACTGGCTTTTCAGAACTTGGATAACTAAAACCAATATGATCAGCATTGATCTTGCCTATTAACCTTAGTTTACTAACTAAATGCCCTTTGTTTTCAAACTCATCTTCCTGAGTCATGATTTCATTAAGCTGGCGTAGTGCACTGGCAGTGTGATTTGCCCTCATCATTAAGCCTGCAAGTTGTGCCATGGGTGAAATCGCCCGGCTCGATAACATCACGGCAGCAATAATGCCGCCCATAGAAATAGCATTATCGGCGACACGATAAACGCCTAAAATGACCACGCAAACAACGGTAAGTTGCACGATGAAATTGGCAAGATTAGACACCGAGTTTGACATTTTTTTAGATTTTAATTGCCAGTTAGCGCTGTGGCCGATCATTTGTTGCCAGCTTTTTTGCACTATACCTTCTGCACCATTTGCCTTAATGGACTCAAGTGCAGATAAGCTTTCAATTAAATGCCCATGCTTCAAACTGGAAAA
>JBOFUF010000289.1:0-4203 GCA_051652445.1 Shewanella sp. | reverse complement strand
GACCGATGTTGAGTCAAGATAAATGAAGGTAAATTCGGATTTTTTCCCACTGACTCAGATGGCGCAGCGGTTTGTGGATCAATTAGCCCAGTGTCGCCGCCTGGGTTTAACGGTACTTGAGGCAAGCGAGCACCATGTGCTGATTGAGTTACCCTACAGTCCAGAATTTATCGGTTATCCCGATACGGGCGTTATCCACGGTGGGGTGATCACCACCTTAATGGATACCGCGTGTGGCAGTGCAGTGGTTAGCGCGATTTTCCATAAATTCAAATTGTTAGAAATATCCCCTACGCTCGACTTGCGAGTGGATTACATGAAGCCTGCACAGCCACATAAGCCAGTATTTGGGTTTGCAGAATGCTACAAGTTGTCCTCTAATATTGCCTTTACCCGTGCAATTGCTTACCAAGAGAGCATTGATGATCCTATCGCCCATGCTGTCGGTTCTTTTATGCGCATCAGCCCCGAAATGGTCGGTGATGCCTTTAGGCAAGCGCTAATGGGTGAAGCCGTGCCAGAGATAGGAGAGCGTGATGAGCGACAATAATTCGAAACTCGATACAATCAGTACCACTCAAAACGTACAGTTCAAAGCGCCTATTGATGTGCAAGGCATAATCAAACGCGCCACTGAACTGAATGATTTTGGTCATTTGCTTGAGCAGGTGCCTTATGCCAAATTTATCGGTATGCGGGTTGAGCGTTTTGGTGATGAACTGATTTTTAAACTGCCCGCCAAAGACGACAATATCGGTAATCCTGTGCTGCCGGCCATTCATGGTGGCGTCATTGCTGGTTTTATGGAAATGTCGGCGATTGTACAGTTGATGGTATTTATGCAAACGGCTAAAGTGCCTAAAGTAGTCGATTTTTCCATTGATTATTTACGTGCGGGTTTACATAAAGACAGCTTTGCTGAATGCCGTATTACCCGTCAGGGCAGGCGAGTGGCTAACGTCAACATTGATTGTTGGCAAACCAATCGTAAGCAGCTGATTGCTACGGCCCGGGCACATTTTCTGATTGATTAGTTTGCTTAAGTGTAGATTGATGAAGCATGATGGCTTCACTCTTTTTAGATAGAGAATGCTTTATTGGGCCCATGTTATTAAGCATGCGCTCAGTACCGTTTGCTTAGTTGGCTGTTTAAGCGGAAATGATGCGCTAGTTGCGTATTGCGTATTGTGTGGCGTCACGAGGAGAAATATATGAAACAAGTTTATACCGGGTTATTACTGGCCTCAGCACTTACCTTGGGGGCTTGTGCCTCATATACCGCGGGGATTTCAGTAAGTTCACTGGGTGAAATCCGCGTCGATAATTCCAGCTTTGCCCGAGATATTGCAGTACAGAGTGTGGATGCACGCCGAGTCGGCGATTTAGTGCAGGGCTCAGCATTGATTGTCAACAAATCCTCTACCGATATGCGAGTGCAATATAAATTCACTTGGTACGATGCCAGTGGTTTTACCATAGAAGATGAAGCGACCAGCTGGAAATCGGTGAAACTACATGGTGAGCAACAATGGCAAGTTGGCGCCGTAGCGCCTAATGCCCAAGTGGTTAAGTTTGATGTGTATGTGCGTGAAACCTTTTCACACTAAGCTTGAATTCGCCACCTATGGTTTTGTCTGTGCCGCTCTTTATAATGCATTTATTGCTTATGGTGTGTCTTTTGTAAAAAAAGCTAGCAGCAAAAATGTGTCATATATTCTTATTAGCGGCAGTGCAGGGCAATGTTTAGTCCAGCCATCAGTTCTTTCTTTGAGCAGATGATTGGATTGCAAACAGTGTTGTATGTTATTCCTTTGCTTAACGCCGCGATATTTATGCTATTGATCGTTTCAAGTCGGATGAAACCGGCTAAGGCACAAAACGCGACATCAGTCAGTTAATTTGCCTGTGAATCCATCTCGCACTCGGTTGTTAAATTAAGTCGAGTGTGGGGTAGGTTAACTGCGATTATATGCCTGCTTCATCGACTATGATCCTCTAACAGTGTTCGATATTGCGCCCTTCTACAGCATTATCATGATAAGCGGTCAAATGAGCGCATAGACTTGGGTTACGACTGAAGAGGTTTTCAGTGTAAGACTGAAGGGCGTGGTTTTAACGTCATTTAATGTTATCGCAAAGATAACATTGCCTATTTTTTATTTCCGTCATGTATACTAGCCCCCGCCAAGGGGTGTTTGCTGTCGATTAACGTGACTCAGATGTTAACGTTAACGGCCGCAAACTGAGATGTCAGCTGACGAACCCTTAGAACCTGATCCGGCTAATACCGGCGTAGGAATGGGCCAATCAACAGCACACTTCTGAATCGCTTATTCGTTGCCGGATCTCAAACATTATATTTGAGGTCCTATGTCAAACCGTAACACGCTAAACCGTAAAACGTCACACCGTCATTCTTTATTCTCAAACGTATCGACCCGCATTTTGTTAGCGCGGGCACCGCTCGCCTTAGCGATTACCGCTGCGCTGGGCACTGCCTTGGTTAGTACGGCTGCATTTGCACAAACTGACGCTATCGATAGACCCGAACCCACAAATGAGATGGAGGTTATGGTGGTGACGGCGGATTTTCGCCGCTCAAGTTTAGAAAAAATGCCCTCCAGCATTACCGTTATCGACAGTCAAAAAATTCAAGATGAAAGTGCGCAACACTTTGAAGATCTGCTTAATTCTATCGCCAACGTTAACTGGTCAGGCGGTAGCTCGCGGCCGAAATATTTTCAAATTCGCGGCGTGGGTGAGCAGGAACAATACCAAGGCGCCCCAAATTCTTCTGTGGGTTACATCATAGATGATATCGATTTATCCGGTATCGGTATGGTGTCGAGCATGTACGATCTACAGCAAGTTGACGTATTGCGTGGACCGCAGGGGACGCGTTATGGCGCGAATGCCTTAGCGGGATTGATTTATCTGAAGAGTAACGATCCCACCGATGTGTTTGAGCATGGCGGCGAAGTGTCGTTAGGCGATGATGATTTACGCACGGTTAGCGGCTTTAGCTCGGGCCCATTAACGGATTCTGGCAAGCTGCTTTATCGCGTTTCATTGCAACAACATCAGCAAAATGGTTACCAGGATAATCTGTATTTAGGCCGTGATGATACCAATGGTCGCGATGAATTTAGCGGTCGTGCTAAGCTGCGCTGGTACGCAACGGACGATCTGCAATTGGATTTAACTGTGCTGCACGCCGATTTTGATAATGGCTATGATGTGTGGCATTTAACCAATTCACCCACCCAGACAACATCGGATCAACCTGGCGTCGATAGTCAGCGCACCACAGGCGCAGGCTTTAAAGCGACCTATTCTGGCGCAGAAAACGTCGAATTAACGTCGTTAAGCTCTTTTGCCAATACCGATCACCATTACAGTTACGATGGTGATTGGGCGAACCCAGAATATTGGGCTGGGAAGCAATGCAATGATGACAATGGCAATCTAGCGCCGTGTCAATACGATTATTTTTGGGATAAAACCGGTCAGCGTAAAACCGTATCGCAGGAGTTTCGCCTGAGCTCTACCGAGCAGGGGCGTATTTTTGCACAGAGTACAGATTGGTTGCTTGGTGTGTACGCCATGAATCTGAAAGAAGATAACCAATTGTATTCTGAATACAATGCGTTGCTAGATGAGGCCTTAGACTCTGAGTATGAAGCGACAAACTATGCGCTGTTTGGTCAGCTTGATACGGATTTTGGCTCACATTATGCACTCTCTGTGGGTCTACGTTTAGAGCGTCGCAACAGTCATTACTCAGATACCAATAACGATAATTTCGACCCGAGCGAAACCATGTGGGGCGGTCATATCGCGCTGAGTAAAGTGCTGAATGACTCACACAATGCTTATATTCGTGTCGCACGCGGTTACAAGGCGGGCGGTTTCAACATGACTTTGCCCGTCGAATTGAACGATAAGAAAGAGTTTAGTACTGAGACGCTCTATAACTATGAAATCGGCCTTAAATCCCATTGGTTAGCGGGACTTATCGATACTAATTTGGCGTTATTCTATATGGACAGACAAGATCAACAGGTGGCAGCGTCACAGCAAGATCCTGATAAACCACAGCGTTTTATCTTGTTCACTGAAAACGCAGGCAGTTCGAATAACTATGGCGCTGAGCTCGATGCAACCTGGTATGCCACCGATAATCTGCAAGTTTACTCAAGCTTA
>JBOFUF010000288.1:0-5251 GCA_051652445.1 Shewanella sp. | reverse complement strand
GTAGCCGGTGTTGCAAACACTTGGGGCTACGGTGCGCAAACCAACTCAGTTAACGATATTCGCCACTCAAAATGCATCTTATTTGTGGGTTCTAACCCCAGTGAAGCGCACCCTGTGGCCATGCAACATATTCTGGTCGCTAAAGAGCGCGGCGCCAAAATTATCGTAGTTGATCCTCGTTTCACCCGTACTGCAGCGAAATCTGACGAGTACGTGCATATCCGCCCAGGTACCGATATTCCGTTCATCTATGGTCTGTTATGGCACATATTTGAAAATGGCTGGGAAGATAAAGACTTTATCAAGCGCCGCGTTTACGGCATGGAACGTATTCGCGAAGAAGTGAAAAAGTATCCCCCAGAAGAAGTCGAAAATGTGGTGGGCGTGCCTAAGGCACAAATGTATCGCGTGGCTAAGATGATGGCCGAAACGAAACCTGGCAGCATTGTCTGGTGCATGGGCGGTACTCAACATCACGTCGGTAACGCGAACACCCGCTCGTACTGTATTTTACAGTTAGCGCTGGGCAACATGGGCGTATCCGGTGGTGGCACTAACATTTTCCGTGGTCACGATAACGTCCAAGGCGCTTCAGACTTTGGCCTGTCGTTTGATGACTTGCCCGGTTACTTCGGTTTAACGTCTGGTTCCTGGGCTCACTGGGCAAACGTATGGGACTTAGATCCTAAGTGGGTTACAAGCCGTTTTGATCAAGGTGAGTACTTAGGTCAGCCTCCTCAAACCTCTCCTGGGATCCCATGCTCTCGCTGGCACGACGGTGTACTCGAAGATAAAACCAAGATAGCGCAAAAAGATAATATCCGTTTAGCGTTCTTCTGGGGTCAATCGGTCAACACCGAAACCCGTGGCCGCGAAGTACGTCAAGCATTGGATAAAATGGATACAGTCGTCGTTGTCGACCCATTCCCAACCATGGCTGGTGTAATGCACCAACGTAAAGACGGGGTGTATCTGTTACCTGCTTCGACCCAATTTGAAACCTATGGCTCAGTCTCTGCAACTAACCGTTCAATACAATGGCGCTCTAAAGTGATTGAGCCGCTGTTTGAATCGCTGCCTGATCATGTAATTATGTGCAAGTTGGCGAAGAAAATAGGTATCGATAAAGAGCTATTCAAGCACATTAAGGTCAATGGCGAAGAACCGCTGATTGAAGATATTGTCCGTGAATACAACAGAGGTATGTGGACAATAGGCTACACAGGTCAAAGCCCCGAGCGTTTAAAAATGCACCAAGAAAACTGGGGCACTTTTAATGTTGACAGCTTAGAAGCACCTGGCGGCCCTGCCAAAGGGGAAACCTATGGTTTGCCTTGGCCATGCTGGGGTACGCCAGAGATGAAACATCCAGGCTCACACATTTTGTATAACGAAACCAAGCATGTTAAAGACGGTGGCGGTTCTTTCCGCGCCCGCTTTGGTGTCGAGCGAGATGGCGTCAATCTTCTTGCAGAAGAAGCTCACTCTGCGGGTAGTGAAATCCAAGATGGCTATCCCGAATTTACCGCTGACATGCTCAAGCAATTGGGTTGGTGGGATGACCTCACAGCAGATGAGAAAAAATACGCCGAAGGCAAAAACTGGAAAACGGATATTTCTGGCGGTATTCAACGTGTGGCTATCAAGCACGGCTGCATTCCCTATGGTAATGCTAAGGCCCGCGCGATAGTATGGAATTTCCCCGATGATATCCCGCTGCACCGTGAGCCACTCTATACTCCTCGTCGTGACTTAGTCGCTAAATACCCCACCTACGAAGATCGTATGGTTGCGCGTCTGCCGACGCTGTATAAGTCCATTCAGGACAAGGACTTTGCTAAAGACTTCCCACTGGCGCTCACATCAGGTCGTTTAGTGGAATACGAAGGTGGCGGTGAAGAAACGCGATCTAACCCTTGGCTTGCTGAACTGCAACAAGAAATGTTTATCGAAATAAGCCCGGCAGACTCTGCGGATCGTGGCATTCGTGACGGTGACACAGTCTTTGTACATAGTCCTGAAGGCGCCAAAATCACGGTTAAGGCGATGGTGACACCGCGCGTTATTGCGGGTGAATGTTTTATGCCATACCACTTTGCTGGGGTGTTTGAAGGTGAAAGCCTAGAGAAAAACTATCCTGAAGGTACAGTACCTTACGTGATAGGCGAATCAGCCAACACCATTTTAACTTACGGCTATGACGTTGTGACTCAAATGCAAGAAACGAAGTCCAGCCTCTGCCAAATCAGCAAAGCCTAACCTACTTGATGAGGAGATAAGCCATTATGGCAGTCATGAAATTTCTGTGTGACACCAAGCGCTGCATCGAGTGTAACGGTTGCGTCACTGCATGTAAGAACGAAAACGATTCCGCTCTTGAGTGGGGAATTCAACGTCGCCGCGTGGTGACGATTAACGATGGTCTACCTGGCGAAGCTTCTATTTCAGTGGCCTGTATGCACTGTACTGACGCTCCCTGTATGGCCGTATGTCCGGCAGATTGTTTCTACCGCACTGACGACGGCATAGTGCTACACAACAAAGATACTTGTATCGGTTGTGGTTATTGCTTCTATGCTTGTCCATTTGGTGCCCCGCAGTTTCCGAAAAAGACTGCCTTTGGTAGTCGTGGCAAGATGGACAAGTGTACTTTCTGTGCTGGCGGCCCAGAAGAAACCTTCTCCGAAGCTGAGCGTAAAAAATACGGTGCCAACCGTATTGCGGAAGGGAAATTACCTATGTGTGCAGAACTTTGTGCAACCAAAGCACTGCTTGCCGGTGATGCGGCCGTGGTATCTAACATCTACCGTGAACGCATGGCCTCCCGTGGCAATCCTAACGTGATTTGGGGCTACAACCCAAAAACCGGCGAGATTAACTAAGCAGAGCGAGGGTTAGGGAGTCATCCCTAACCTCTGGCAAGGAGTGACAATGTTAAACAAACAGTTAAACAAATCACTGCGCAGTCTGTTTGCTCTGTTAGTGCTAGTCATGGGATTGGGATTGGGTTCAGTCATGAGCTCAACCCCAGTTCAAGCAAGTGATCAGCAATCGAGTCAACAACAGGCGAAAGCGCAAACCAGTGATGCCGATCTTTGGCGAGCGGTAAAAGCCGGCGATGCCGGCAATACCACAGCTAAAGGAGTGGAATCTGGGGTGTTGATTAATGTTGCAGGTAACCAAGGTAAAGAACTGAGAAACGAATACTTAACCCCGATAATGGCATTAGCTGTTGTCGGTGTGTTTAGTGCTTTTTTAGTGTTTTATTGGGTGAATGGTCCATCAAAACTGAGCCATGGCTTTGCAGGTAAAATGGTGGCTCGTTGGTCAAAGGCTGATATCTGGATCCATTGGATCATGGCCGCTAGCTGTATGGCGCTGATGTTTACTGGCTTAACGATTATGCTAGGCAGGCACATCATTCAACCTATGCTAGGCCCAGATATTTGGGCGCCATTAATCTACGGTAGCAAAACTATTCACGATTGGGCAGGGCCTTTATTTATCGTATCTTGGGCAGCCTGTATCGTGAAGTGGATGCCACTACAAACCTTTAAGATATATGATCTAAAATGGTTTTTAGTCGTGGGGGGGTATATTAACTTTGGCCCGTTCAAAGGTAAGCACCCTGACAGTGGCTTTGCTAACGCCGGTGAAAAAATGTGGTTCTGGGCACTGACTCTATTCGGTTTATTGATCAGTGTTTCTGGCATCATGTTAGTGTTACCGAGTCTAGACCTGCCACGGGAAGCCTCTATGGCAGCCCTGCTGATCCACGCGATCAGTGCCATTATTCTGATTGCTTTCACCATAGTGCATATCTGGATGGCAACCGTACTCAGTGAAGGCGGTATGGAATGCATGAAATCAGGTTATTGTGATGAAAATTGGGCGATCCAACACCACAATTTGTGGTACGACGAAATTAAAGCTAACGGTAGTTTAAGATACAAAGATTAACGTACCTGCAGCACTTTATTCGCCCCAAACACCCCGCCTCGCGGGGTGTTTTTATATGCCAGCACAAATAATTAACACATAAAACACTTCAGTACATTTCACCGCCAATTTACCTTCCTTAAGCGATTTATCAAAGCATGATCAAGCTAACAATTTTACCCCGCCGCGGCAATTATTGATGTAAAAACAAGCGCTAGATCAACTTATCTCCGAGCCTTTATCACTATGATTGCTGCACGCGCAAAGACTGAATAGAACAGCATGATTTTATTGTTATTTTTCACGTCTAAAACCCACTTTTTATAACAGATATTGTTTAAAAAGCGTGCGTTCTTATTAACATTTAACCTTTAACTCAGGAGTTAGCATGAAGCAGCAACCTAGCGATTTATCTCGCCGTTCTTTGCTTAAAGCACTCACAGTCGGCAGCGTTGCAGGTGCAGCAATTGCAGCAACCGGCATCAGCGTGGCGCAAGCCAGCGAAAGCAACAAGGTAACCACCAAAGATTCATCAAAGGGTTACCAAGAAACTGCGCACATCAATAGCTATTACGATAGCTTACGCGGCTAATCTAGGAGAAATCAGCGATGAAGTTAACTCGCAAGTCAAATGTCGCCCCTGTGGCAGACAAACCCGTGCTAGGTATTAGCCGCCGTCAATTTATGAAAAATGCCGGTATTACTACAGGCAGTATCGCCGCGGCATCCCTTATGGGCACGGGCATGATGCGCCGCGTCGAAGCCAAAGAAGTGCCACATGATGCACCCATCGAGATCAAACGGACTATTTGTAGTGCCTGTGCTGTCGGCTGTGGGCTGTATGCCGAAGTACAAAATGGTGTGTGGACAGGTCAAGAACCTGCATTCGATCACCCATTTAATGCTGGCGGTCACTGTGCTAAAGGTGCTGCACTGCGTGAACACGGTCACGGTGAAAAACGCCTGAAATACCCAATGAAATTGGTTGATGGCCAGTGGAAAAAAATCTCATGGGAAACTGCGATTAACGAAGTGGGCGATAAAATGCTCAATATTCGTCAAGAATCTGGCCCAGACTCAGTGTACTTTATGGGTAGCGCGAAGTTCTCTAACGAAGGCTGTTATGCCTATCGTAAACTCGCGGCCATGTGGGGCACAAACAACATCGACCATTCGGCTCGTATTTGTCACTCTACCACAGTAGCCGGTGTTGCAAACACTTGGGGCTACGGTGCGCAAACTAACTCCTTTAACGATATTCAGAACGCTAAGGCGATCTTCTTCATTGGTGCAAACCCAGCTGAAGCCCACC
>JBOFUF010000287.1:0-1975 GCA_051652445.1 Shewanella sp. | reverse complement strand
CGTATGACAAGCAATTTACACATGGGCCACGTGCGAAGATTTAATGATTACATTGAAGACTTTGCCCTGTTTATGCAGCAGGTAGTACTACCACAAAACGACAAACAGCTCATGCTACTCGGCCATTCCATGGGCGGCGCGATTGGCACTCTCTACCTCAAACAATATCCCGACATCTTTACCGCTGCGGCATTTTCAGCGCCCATGTATGGCATTAAATTACCGATGCCAAAAGCATTCGTACGCTGGTTAGCCAGTAAACTCGATACCACACTCAATGGCGGCGAGCCTAATTATGTCCTTGCAGGAAGAAACTATAAACCTGTCCCATTCAAAGGCAATGATCTCACTCACTGCCAAAGCAGATACCAAGCCTACCGAGATCTGTACGAGGCTGCCCCTAAGTTACAACTCGGTTCACCCACTAACCGTTGGTTGACTGAATCTTTAGATGCGGCAGACACTTGCATACTGGCAACAGCACAGATCCGCACTCCGATACTGATACTGCAAGCGAGTGAAGATAAGATTGTTGATAATGCGGCCCAGAATCTCGCCGTGAGTCCCCACTGCCAATTGAAAGTCATCGCTGGGGCTGCCCATGAGATTTTTATGGAAAAAGACGCCTGCCGAAACCAAGCCTTAAACTATGCTCTCGACTTCTTTACACGCTTCGCAATAAAGGACGAGAACAAACAAGCTGGGTAAAGTCCGCTTGGTTTAAGGCTCGGCTAAATAAATAGCCCTGATAACCATCACAACCAAGTTCAACAAAGGCTTGATATTGTTGAGATGACTCGACTCCTTTGGCGACAACGCTCAAATTAAATTGCCGCGCAGAGGTAATAAGTACATTCACTTTTGTTGGCATTGTGGTTAATGAATCAATACAGCTCATATCCAATTTAACCGCAACTAATGGTTGGTTAGCTAAGCAGCTCAAAGCGCTCGAGCCTGAACCAAAATGGTCGAGGATGATACCTATACCAGCTTTAACTAACTTAGACACCCGCTCATCCACAAAGTGAGGCTGCATTAAAAATGCAGCCTCATTAAGCTCAATAGCCAGTTGATTAGCCGCAATGCCATGATCGTGAATTAACGCGACCAATGCTTCAACAAAATCTGCCTGACCAAATGAGAATGCACTGATATTGAGGGTTAAAGTCGGCAAAATCTTACCTTGGATCAGCGATGTCTGAATAAACAGACACACCTGTTTAGCGACCCAAAGATCAAGCTGTGCAATCATTCCCCCTTGTTCTGCTAACGCCACAAATTCCGCTGGCGGAATAAAATCGCCATCGGTGCGATACCAACGCGTGAGCACTTCAGCCGAGACAAGTTCGCTGGTCACATTCATCACTGGCTGGAACATTAACGTCAAGCTATCTTGCTGTAGCGCTGCTCGTAACTGCCGTTGCAACTGCTCATCACGGCTCTGGTGTAAGTCCATATCAGCATGGTAGAAAGCACATCCTGCTTCCCTAGGTTGCTTAGCCCTCAAGGCCGCTAACTCTACGCGGTGCATGACTAAAGCAGGATCTAAAGTCTCTATACTATCGAGTAAACATATCCCCACATTCGCGCTAAGCTCAAAATGATATTGACCATAATGGAATGGTCGAGCAATCACTTGCCTTAACTCACTCGCAAGGGCTAAAGACCGACGCGCAGCCACAGAGGCATCAATCGCTAAGTCTTTAGCTAGTACAACAAAATCGCCAGAGTCTAATTGGACAACTGTAATTTTTTCAATGAAATAACTCGATAGACGTGCAGCCACTTGCGTGAGTAAACGCGCTAATTCGTGGGAGCTTAACGTTGCGACCGAGCCTAGACTATTCACCTCAACAAGCAGCAATGCTCCCCATTGACCCGAACTATGACCTTGGGTTAAAAACTGCGACAGTTGCGCCATAAAGACAGCGGGCAACATCTTGCGACCCGAAACAGATTGATCCATAAGCTCAGT
>JBOFUF010000286.1:0-3270 GCA_051652445.1 Shewanella sp. | reverse complement strand
TGTTGAGCTCATGTGTTGCCCTGGCTGTCAGGCGGTTTCTCAAGCGATTGTTGATGCGGGATTAGTCAGCTATTACAAATTCCGCACTGAGCCTGGGAGTAAACAGAACGCGCTGATCCCAGAATCATTAACACAATTTAGTGCCTATGACTTACCGGAAGTACAACAAGATTTTGTGTATTCTGAGGACAATGTCGAATCAGTATCACTTTCGATTGACGGTATCACCTGCGCAGCCTGTGCGTGGTTAATCGAACACAAAGTCAAACAACTCCAAGGCGTTAATCAAGTACTGGTCAACTCCACGACCCAGCGCGCGATGATCAGTTGGGATAAACGGGCGGTAAAACTCAGTGATATCCTTGGGCAAATTAGTCGCATTGGTTATCAAGCTGCGCCCTATCAAGTTGATGAGCAAGAGCTCAATAATAAACTCAATAGCCGCAAGTTTTTACTGCGTTTAGGACTAGCTGGCTTTGCCACTATGCAAGTCATGATGTTCGCCCTCGCACTTTATACTGGCTATTTCACCGAATTAGATGTGCAGTATCGGGATTATTTCCGCTGGGTTAGCATGATTTTTGCCACGCCAGTGGTGCTTTACTCTGCGCAGCCGTTCTATTTTAGCGCCATTCGAACTCTGCTTAGCGGCAAACTGAATATGGATGTGTCAGTTTCGATTGCGATTGGCGGTGCTTATACTGCAAGCTGTTTTGCTACCGTTAATGGCACTGGCGAAGTGTATTTTGAATCTGTTTCTATGTTTACCTTTTTCCTGTTACTGGGGCGCTACTTCGAGCAAAAAGCCAGACAAAAGGCCTCGGTCAGCTCCAGTAATTTACATAAATTAGTGCCACTCACCGCACATTTAGTTACCGAACAGGGTCAAGAGGAGATACCAGCCAAAAAGCTACGCATCCATGATGTGATCCTCGTTAAGCCGGGGGAAATGGTTGCTGCAGATGGGGTGGTGATAGAAGGCCACACCAACATCAATGAAGCGATGCTCACTGGCGAGCAAATGCCGATTGAAAAGCGGCGAGATCAGCAAGTCTACGCAGGAACGATCAACGTCGACCAACCTATCAAAGTTAAAGTTACCGCCCTAGGGCAAGATCAACTCGTTGCTGAAATTATTCGACTGCAGGAACTCGCCTCAAATACAAAACCTGCGATTGCCTTATTAGCTGATAAATTATCGCGCTATTTCTCTGGCACCATTTTAACCATAGCGGCTATCACGTATTGGGTGTGGTTGCAGATATCTCCCGAAGATGCCTTCTGGGTAACACTGTCAGTACTGGTTGCGACGTGTCCCTGTGCCCTCGCATTGGCAACGCCTACGGCGGTCACCTGCGCAACGGCCATTTTTACCCGTCTTGGGATCATTACCCGTAAAGCGGGCGTATTTGAAAAATTGCCGCTTGTTAAGCACGTGGTTTTTGATAAGACAGGTACCCTCACCTGCGGGACTCTCTCCATTGGACAAACACAGTGCATGGCCGATATCACTCAAATGCAAGCATTAGCGATTGCCGCGGCACTTGAGGCTGGCTCTCGCCATCCGATTGCCGCAGCCTTTGCCGTGTTTGCTGATCACGCCTTGGTTGCGCAGCAAGTTCATCATGAAGTTGGTTTCGGCGTGCGAGGCCAGATTGATAGTACTGAATACTTAATCGGCAATAGCGTATTTACCGGTGCAATTGTCGATACGCACGATCCAATACAGAAAATTTGGTTAGCTCGCTCAGGTAATGATCAGCTTGAAGTGTTGGCAAGCTTTGAGATCCAAGACAATATTCGCCAAGACAGTAAAGCCACGGTTGAGATGTTAAAGCAGCAAGGTTGCCGCATCAGTATTGCCAGCGGCGATAACTCCGGACACGTGCAGCTACTGGCCAAAGAGCTAGGCATTGACGATGTACACAGCGGCTTAACACCCGCAGGCAAACTTGCTCTAGTGACACAATTACAACAGCATACTACTGTGGCGATGTTTGGTGATGGGATCAATGATGCACCAGTACTTGCTGGAGCGGACTTGTCGGTAGCCATGGGCAGCGGCAGTGCGATTGCCAAAAATAGTGCCGATTTAATTTTGCTTGGGGATCATCTGTCCCGTTTCACCCAAGCTGTGGTGGTAGCGAAACTGACCACGCAGATTATTAAGCAAAACTTGGCTTGGTCGTTGGGTTATAACGCGCTTATCTTACCTTTAGCAGTCACCGGGCATGTGGCACCTTATATTGCCGCGATTGGCATGTCGGCGAGCTCTTTGATTGTCGTCGGTAATAGCCTGAGATTATTGCGGGTAAAAATGTGATCATTATGAAAATGCAAACCAGATAGAAAGAGGTCATTATGGAAATTATTTATGTGCTTATCCCGATTGCCATGATCTTTGTCGCTATCGCTGTAATGGTCTTTTTTTGGGCGGTGAAATCTGAGCAATTTGACGATTTAGACCGCCAAAGTGTTTCTATACTGTTTGATGAGAGCACTGATAATCCTAGCGAGATATCCACCACTGCCGCTCAGCAAGCAATAAAGAATCAGCAAAAAGGGATGCCTCTGTGATTGAGTACAATCTCACCGGTGCCTTTCTTGTTGGTATGATGGGGGCAGCACATTGCTTTGGTATGTGTGGTGGTCTTGTCGGGGCCTTCTCTGCTCAAATCCCGCATGCTAAAAACGTTAATTTGCTTGCGCATCAACTCAAGTATTTGCTGAGTTACAATCTTGGTCGAATGTTAAGTTATACCTTTGCCGGTGGCTTAGTGGGCGCATCGTCTGCGGGATTGGGGCACTTATTCGAACTCGATATCTATCTCATTGTCTTACGCGTCATAGCCGGATTGATGATGATAGCAACCGGTCTGTATATTGCCAAAATTTGGGTTGGAATTGTGCAGATTGAGCGTGTCGGCCAATGGCTATGGGTATATTTAAAACCGATAGCGCAGCGCCTTGTTCCGATCAAAAACGCTCCTCAAGCGCTAATCGCGGGATGTGTTTGGGGCTGGCTCCCCTGTGGTTTAGTCTATAGCACCTTGACGTGGTCGGTGGCCTCTGGCTCTGCCAGCCAAGGTGCGTTGATTATGTTAGCCTTTGGATTAGGTACCTTACCTGCCCTATTAAGCGCAGGTATCGCCGCAAAAAGCCTCGCGGCTTGGGTACAAAAAAAAACCGTTAGAGTATTGAGCGGCTTACTGTTAATCGCCTTTGGTGGTCAAACTTTATATATCGCACTCGCGCAGCTAAACTAGCCCA
>JBOFUF010000285.1:0-4874 GCA_051652445.1 Shewanella sp. | reverse complement strand
TAACACCGCTATTGGCGATCTTACAGGACAAAGGCTTTAAAGTGGCCTTGTTGACTGACGGTCGTATGTCTGGGGCTTCAGGTAAAGTGCCTGCGGCAATTCATTTAACCCCAGAGGCATTAGACGGCGGCTTAATCGCCAAGGTAAAAGATGGTGACATGATCCGTGTTAATGCCTTAACGGGTGAGTTAAGTTTATTGGTAAGTGAAGCTGAACTTGCTAGCAGAACCGCAGAAAAAGTCGATCTTCATAGCTCCCGCTATGGCATGGGGCGAGAACTATTTAGTGCGCTACGTGCCAACTTAAGCAGTCCAGAAACCGGTGCGCGTTGTACGAATGCCATCGATGAACTTTACTAAAATATAGGAAGAATCACGCAATGCTTGAGAATCACTGGTCATTACAACCGCAAGATATTTTTAAACGCAGCCCTATTGTTCCTGTTATGGTGATTAACAAAATTGAACATGCGGTACCTTTAGCACGAGCACTGGTTGCCGGTGGCATTAGCGTGTTAGAAGTGACATTACGGACGCCTTGTGCCCTTGACGCTATCACTAAAATTGCTCAGGAAGTGCCTGAAGCATTAGTTGGCGCTGGCACGATTTTAAATGAAGTTCAACTTGATCAAGCCATTGCTGCCGGTGCTCAGTTTATTATTACTCCGGGTTCCACGGTTGAATTGCTCAAAGCGGGTATGGTCGGTTCTGTGCCATTAATCCCAGGTGTTGCCAGTATTTCAGAGGTGATGACTGGGATGGCGCTTGGTTATACCCACTTTAAGTTTTTTCCTGCTGAAGCCTCGGGTGGTGTCGATGCACTTAAAGCTTTTTCTGGTCCATTAGCCGACATTCGCTTCTGCCCAACGGGTGGGATCACGCCAAACAGTTATAAAGACTATTTAGCGCTTAAGAATGTTGATTGTATTGGTGGCAGTTGGATTGCGCCTACGGATGCAATGGAAAGCGGCGATTGGGATCGTATCACTCAGCTTTGTAAAGACGCCATCAGCGCTTTATAAGCCGAGTGATTATCACTAAGCCTAAAAAACCACCGCAAGGTGGTTTTTTTATGTTGCATTTTTCATTGGAATAAAAACGGCAGTGATAGCCGTTTGACTTTTATAGAGACGAGTGCTTTTTCAGATTGTTTGGGTTTATAAAAAATTGGCTGGCTCTTTACCTACATTTCCTTACTTAATTCGACATTCGAGCCGGCTTTAGGGCTAAACAATTGCTGATATAGTCTGCCTGCAAACTCATCCGTCATCCCCGAAATATAGTCAGCCAATATTCGGTGGCTGTTCAAGCCCTGTTGTTCACTTTCACGCCAGCGCTCTTGAGTGTTCAATGGCAGTAAACGCTCGGGATCGGAAGCGAAAGCCTCGAATAATCCCATCACTATTTGCTGACCTTTATATTCAAGCATTTGGATCTCAGGTTTACGGATCACATATTTATAAACCAGTTGCTTAAGTACATTAAGCACAATGGCAAATTCGGGTTCTAAGGTCGCATTAAAGCGCAATAAGGGTTCTTCGAACATGTCATCTTCAGAGATAACAATGGCGGTGACAAAGCCATTAACTAACGTACCTATGGCATCTTTTCGCAGGTGGTGCTCAGGGGAAAACAGCTTATTGCCGATATCAGCCAGTTCTTGTTTTATCCACGCATCATTGCTAAGGGCCAGGGTTGGCGCCACATCCTGATACCACTGGAATGCGGTGACGATACCCATCACAATCGCATCTTCAAGATCGTGCACCGCATAGGCGATATCATCCGCTAATTCCATAATCGAGCAATCAAAGGATTTAAACTGGGTTCGCAAATGCGGATAGTGGTGCAGGGCGGGGTGTGAGCCTTGCTGCGTCGAGGTAAATCGCTGGCGGTCTGCCTCAGATAAAGGTTCAAGCACCCAGGCAAAAATATCGATATCGTCGTCGAAAATACCCTTCACGGGTGGCCATTGTGACGGTTTTAGCTGTCTGTGGTTACTGATCTCACTATGTTCACCTGCAACAAACAGCTGCGAGCGTGGCGCTGGGTATTTCAAAATGCCCAGCATAGTGCGACGACAAAGATTCATCCCAAAATCTAAGGTATAGGGCTCCAGTTTTGATAGGATCCTAAAGGTCTGGCCATTCCCTTCGAAACCACCGTGATCGCGCATCATGTAGTTTAATGCGACTTCGCCGCCATGGCCAAAGGGAGGATGACCAATATCGTGAGCCAAGCACTGGGACTCTAACAAGCTCATAGAGCAAAGTAGTTGTTTATGCTGAGGATATTTACGTCTGAGCTGAGCAGCTATCCCTGTACCAATTTGCGAGACTTCGAGTGAGTGAGTTAATCGGGTACGGTAAAAATCATTCATGCCAACACCGAGCACTTGGGTTTTCGCCTGTAGACGGCGAAAGGCGGCAGAGTGCAGAATCCGCGCTCGGTCTCTTTGGAAGGGGCTTCGATGGTCATTGCGCCTTTGTTTATCTTCACCATGGCGGCGTTCTTGCCAAATACTTGAAGTCATATGCATTCCTAGCGAGAGTGGAAAATCAAAGCATCTTGTTAATTTCGTCTAAATTCAAGGTAAAACTAGGCACAAAGCAGTGTATAAAATACTGCACCGCCGGATCGGGATTCGCGGACAACATGTCTTCGAGCCGTTTACGGGCGGTATTGAACTCACTGTTGCCAGCACGGTTTTCTTCAAGACATTTAAGATAAGCACACAGAGTGTCGGCGGATTTCACTATCATCTTATAAACGGGATCGGCGTAATTGCTGATAAACAGACTGCGATAATCCTCTTTAAATTCCTCAGGTACCATATCTAACATGCGCTGCTCGGCGATGGCTTCAATCTTTTTATACTCCGCTTCGATTTCTTTATTGAAGTATTTAACGGGCGTCGGTAAGTCACCGGTAAGAATTTCACTGGCATCGTGGAAAATGGCGAGACTAGTCGCTTGATGGGGGCAGAGTGTGGTACCAAACTTTTTATTGCTAATAATCACCAGCGCATGGGCAACCATGGCCACCTGCAGTGAGTGTTCTTGGACATTTTCGCTGCGAACGTTGTACATCAAGGGCCAGCGTTGGATAAGTTTCATGCGCGCTAAATGGGCAAATAAGTGACTCATAGTGTTCCTGCTAAAGAGTGAAATAGGAAGGCGACAAGCTGCCATGGAAGACTGAAATGAGTGAATAGGCAGTATTGACGCTAGTGAAGTCTTAGATTATCACAGCCTTGGATGACACGTGAGCATGAGCCTAGAGGATTTAAAGAAATAGATAAAAATAAAGCGACCATTAGGATCGCTTTATGACTCAAAACGTTAAAGGGATATTCTACTGTCGATAGTGTTCGAGGAAGGCACCCAATTCGGTCATTGCTTTGTTGAGATCATCTTTATAAGGTAAGAACACCACCCGCAGATGATCGGGCTCTGGCCAGTTAAATGCGCTGCCATGGACTAAGAGAATTTTCTTTTCTCGGAGTAAATCGAGCACTAAACGCTCATCGTCCCGTAGATTGAATTTCTTTATATCCAGTTTTGGGAAGGCATAGAGTGCACCCTTAGGCTTTTTAACGCTCACGCCGGGGATTTGGTTAAGCAATTCGTAACAGGCATCCCTTTGGACGGTGAGGCGGCCATTAGGCAAAATAAGCTCGTTAATGCTCTGATAACCGCCCAGCGCGGTTTGAATCGCATGTTGATTGGGCACGTTTGCACAAAGACGCATCGAGGACAGCATCTCCAAGCCTTCAATGTAACTTTTAGCCGCCTTAAGATTGCCAGATAACATCATCCAACCAACACGAAAACCGGCTATACGATAGGCCTTTGATAACCCATTAAACGTAACAGTTAAAATATCGTCTGATAGACCCGCTGCAGGGATATGTTTGGCTTCGTCATACAAAATCTTATCGTAGATTTCATCGGCAAACAGGATCAGATCATGTACCCGGCACAGTTCAACTACTTGTAGCAGTAATTCTCGGCTATATACCGCGCCTGTTGGATTATTCGGATTAATCAGTACTATGCCGCGGGTACGTGATGATATTTTACTTTTAATATCGTTAAGATCGGGAAACCAGTCCGCGTCTTCATCACAACGATAATGTACCGCCTTGCCGCCCGCAAGATTGGCTGCGGCGGTCCACAGTGGATAGTCAGGAGAGGGGATTAATATTTCATCATCAGCATTTAGCAAGCCTTGCATCGCCATCATAATGAGTTCTGAGACGCCATTACCGATATAGATATCTTCAATATCGACACCAAAAATACCTTGTGCTTGATAATGTTGCACTATGGCCTTGCGGGCAGAGAATAATCCTTTTGACTCACAGTAACCTTGGGCACTGGGTAAATTAAGGATCACATCGCGCACAATTTCCTCTGGCGCTTCAAAACCGAAGGGGGCTGGATTACCAATGTTAAGTTTGAGGATTCTGTGTCCCTCATCTTCTAAACGCCTGGCTTCCTTGTGCACAGGGCCGCGGATGTCATAGCAAACGGTATCCAACTTGTTAGATTTGATAATTGGGCGCATTTACACCTCGGAATATGCATAAAATTTTAGCTTAAGTGAGCGCACCATAACGAATTTTCAGTTTAGATGAAAGGGGGCATCTGCACAGAACTGGACTTTTTTTACCGATATCACTTAGTTAAATATGCTTTAACAGTCAATTAACTAAGCAGCTACAAGTTTAATATTCTGATTTTTTGATTAACTTTGGAATATTAAACGACTGACTTTGTAGGTAACAACCGTTTTAGGCTGTGTTGGGGATGAAACAAGAAAATAATATCGTCTGATTGTAGGGTGTATACCCAAACAACCTGAAGATGCAGG
>JBOFUF010000284.1:0-6224 GCA_051652445.1 Shewanella sp. | reverse complement strand
ATATGATGGCGCTAGGGCATCCGATCTTAGGCGATGGATTTTATGCCGATCCATTAGCCAAATCCTTAGCACCACGCCTATTACTGCATGCAGCAGAGCTCACCATCAAACATCCCTACACGGGTGTCAGTATGACTTTTAGCGCAGAAGTGCCTTTTTGTGAGCCTTTGAGCGAACAATGATCACTAAAATCAAATAATACCCGCAAAATGGGTAGCAATTCCCCATAAAAAAACGTAACTTTATGACAATTCAATACATTATAAAGAGTTTATTTATGGATACCGCATTTCAGCGCGATCAACTCGATAATAATATCCTCGAAGCCCTCATGCAAGATGCCCGCACGCCCTTTGCTGAACTGGCGAAACGCTTTAGCGTCAGTGCTGGCACTATCCATGTTCGGGTAGAAAAAATGAAGCAAGCGGGGATCATTACCGGCGCGCAGATCACGGTAAATCCTAAAGCCCTAGGCTATGACGTCTGCTGTTTTATCGGCATCAATCTTAAAAGTGCTGGCGATTACCCCGCCGCTATCGCCAAACTCAACGCTCTGGAAGAAGTCGTCGAAGCCTATTACACCACAGGCAACTACAGCATTTTCGTCAAGGTCATGTGCCAATCCATCGATGGTTTACAGCACGTGCTCATCAATCGCATCCAATCTATCGATGAAATCCAATCAACAGAAACCTTGATCAGCCTACAAAACCCCATCGTCAGAGCCGTTAAGCCTTAGATAAAAATACGCTAACTTACGATAAACGGAACAAAATACGGCAACAGTATTAAAAAGTCTTTTTTCAACAAAAATGTTAAATATATTAATACCTTGCGCTACAACTTCGCAATTGGCGACAAAGACTGCGGCAGATCAGTACGCAGGACTCAGTGTTACCAAAAATGACACGAATGAGCATTACCATTGGCGGCAATACGTCGTCGTATGAAGTAACCAGTAGTGAGAGTGTCATAGGGAGCCTTTGGGCTCCCTATGACACTTTAATGGTCAAATACTATGAACGTAGCCCGATCCCGCGTTAGATAAGATAGTAAGCGACACCCCATAAAGCGACACAAAACCCCAACATAATAGCGATGGATAATGGCACGCTGATATCGGCGAAGCCTAAAAAACCATAACGAAACACGTTGATCATATAGACCACAGGATTCAGTGCCGACACACCTTGCCAAAATGGCGGTAAGAGTGACAAAGAATAAAAGACGCCACCCAGGTAGGTTAATGGAGTAAGCACAAAGGTGGGGATAATACTGATATCATCGAAACTTTTGGCAAATACCGCATTAATCAGCCCGCCCAATGAAAATAACACAGAGGTTAAAAACACTGTCATTACCACTAAACCGGCATGATGTAAGCTAATGTCGACAAAGAGCATGGCCACGAGCGTCACGATCAGCCCTACACATAAACCGCGCACCACACCGCCGCCCACATAGCCCGCTATCAGCACATAATGGGGCACCGGCGCTACCATCAACTCTTCTAAATTACGTTGAAACTTAGCACTGTAAAATGAGCTAGCGACGTTCGAGTAAGAGTTAGTGATCACCGACATCATGATTAATCCTGGGGCGATAAACTCCATATAAGATACGCCGCCCATGTCGCCAATTCGGCTGCCGACTAAGTTACCAAAAATCAAAAAATACAAGGTCATGGTAATCGCTGGCGGGACTAATGTCTGGATCCAAATTCGGGTAAAACGATTGATCTCTTTACTTAAAATACTTTTAAAGGCGATAAAGTAGAGCTGATTCATGCAGAGGCTTCCTGAGTTTTTTTCACGAGTTCAACGAAGAGCTCTTCTAAGCGATTAGACTTGTTGCGCATCGATAGCACTTCAATATTGGCTGCGCTTAATTGGCTAAAAACCTCGTTAAGATTATGCTCTTTGCCTACATCCACCTCTAAGGTATGAGAGTCGGTTAAGCGACACGCCATGCCATCAAGCGCGGGGGCCGTTGCAGTATCGCGACGCAAATCGAGAATAAACGTCTCCATATTTAGCTTACTCAGTAGCGCCTTCATGCTAGTGCATTCCACTAAAATACCTTTGTCGATAATGCCGATATTACGGCAAAGCATTTCCGCTTCTTCAAGGTAATGAGTGGTCAGGATGATGGTCACGCCCTGCTGGTTAATTTGTTTGAGAAACTCCCACATAGAGCGGCGCAGTTCAATATCCACCCCTGCGGTAGGTTCATCTAAAATCAATAATTTAGGTTCGTGCATCAGAGCGCGGGCAATCATTAACCGTCGCTTCATGCCGCCGGATAATTCCCGCGACTGACTGTTACGTTTTTCCCATAAATCCAGTTGGCTTAAGTATTTTTTGGCACGCTCAAGGGCGATAGGTTTTGACACGCCATAGTAACCTGCTTGATTCACCACGATTTGCAGCACAGTTTCAAACTGGTTGAAATTAAACTCTTGTGGCACTAAACCAATGCAGAGTTTGGCGTGTTCTAGCTGCTTATCAATATCATAATCAAAGACTTTTACCGTGCCTGAACTCTTCTGCACTAAGGAGCTAATAATACCAATGGTGGTGGATTTACCCGCACCATTGGGGCCAAGCAAGGCAAAGAAATCCCCTTGATTGACGGTAAGGCTGATGCCTTTGACCGCTTCAACGCCGCCTTTATAGGTTTTTTTAAGCTCTTTGAGTACCAGAGCATGGGTAATATTCGCCATATTTGTACCGCCTCTTACACATGAATACAGTAATAAGATAGTGCTAAAAAACACCATGACACTGTTGGGCTACGAAACTAAAGTAAAAAAGTGCGGATCGATGATTGCTCAGCTTTAGGAACGGCGCTCCTTAATAGCTGATACTCATTTTTTATGCCCCTAAAAAGCAAAACTCCCGCCTGTCGCGGGAGTCTTAAACGGTACCGGACACTTAATCGAGTGGCACGACTTTGGCGATGTAAGGAAGATTGCGGTACTGCTCCGCATAATCAATACCATAGCCGACGATAAACTCATCAGGAATAGTAAAACCGATAAAATCGACCTTCACATCCACTTCACGGCGCTCAGGTTTATCCAACAGGGTGCACAGGGCAAGACTCTTAGGCTCGCGCAACAACAGCATTTCGCGCACTTTACTTAAGGTATGACCTGAGTCAATCAAGTCTTCCACAATCAGCACATCGCGACCGGCGATATCAGATTGCAAATCTTTCAGCACTTTAACATCCCGTGAGCTGCTCATAGTATTGCCATAACTGGAAACCGACATAAAATCGATTTCAACATGGCCTTTAATGAGGCGACACAGGTCAGCCATAAAGACCACAGAGCCTTTTAACAAGCCTACCATCAGCAGACGCTCACTGTGGGCATAATGGGCATTGATTAGCTCGGCCATTTGATCCAATTTCTGGCTTATCTCTTGTGCAGAGATCATCACTTCGGTGGTGTGTTTCATATCAGTCTCAATTGTCGAGGTCGCGGTTAGGCTGTTTGTCATAACCCCAGCGACTCGTTAATGCATGGTCAACGCCCAAATGATCGAGAATTCGAGCGACCATGAAGTCTACCAGATCTTCAACCGATTTAGGATTGTGATAAAAGCCGGGTGCGGCGGGCATAATGGTGGCGCCAAGGCGTGAAAGACTTAACATATGCTCTAAGTGTATGGCGCTAAAGGGAGTTTCCCGCGGCACTAGAATAAGTTGGCCACGTTCCTTAATCACTACATCAGCCGCACGTTCGAGTAAATTATTACTCATTCCGGTAGCAACTGCCGCTAACGTCCCTGTTGAGCAAGGGCAAATCACCATTTGTTTCGGTGCAGCACTGCCCGATGCGGGCGGTGAAAACCATTCATCTTTGCCCAATACCACAAGCTCGCCCGTGATAATCACGCTTTTTTCGTGCAACAAAGTCAATAACTGAGCGCGAGCTTTGTCACTGTTGGCACTTAACTGCAAACCGTGTTCCGTGGCCAATACCACCCGAGCCGCACTGGAAATCATCAAAAAAACTTGATAACCCGATACCAACAGGCACTCGAGTAACTTAAGCCCATAGGGCGCGCCCGATGCGCCCGTCCAAGCTAAGCTAATCGCCTTAGTCGACTTTGCGTAGCTCATCTTAAGCCTGCTCTACAATAGAAGCCTGCTCTAATGCAGCCAGTAATTTTTTATGTAACCCACCAAAACCGCCGTTACTCATCACCACTATGGTGTCGCCCACTTTAGCGGTTGCAGCGACTTTAGCGACCACATCATCAATGTGATGTAATATTGTCACAGGGATCACTGCCGCTTCCATCGCTTCTTTCATATTCCAGTCGATAGTATCGGCTTGATATAAAAAAGCCTCATCGGCTTGCATCATAGAATAAGCTAAGGTGTCTTTGTGGACACCGCTCTTCATCGTGTTCGAGCGCGGCTCGAGCACTACCGTGATTTTGCTCTGACCGACCTTAGCGCGCATGCCTTTTAATGTCGTGGCAATGGCCGTGGGATGATGGGCAAAGTCATCGTACACGCTCACGCCGTTAACGGTTCCGAGTAATTCGAGTCGGCGTTTAGGTGGCATAAATTTAGCTAAGGCTTCAATCGCAGCACTGGGCTTAACACCGACATGACGTGCGGCAGCGATGGCCATCATGGCGTTTTCGATATTGTGTTGGCCAATCAAATCCCATTCGATAACACCTTGGGACTCGCCATCAAAGAACACCTCAAAACGATGACAATCATCACTTAACGCTTTGCCATACCAACCGCGGGTTGATTCAGCTAAATGATAGGTTTCTTGCTCACTCCAGCAACCCATATCAATTGTGTGTTTAACCGAGTGAGAATCGGCGGGCCAAATGATCTTGCCTTCGCCAGGAACGGTGCGGATGAGGTGATTAAACTGCTTTTCAATCGCGGCTAAATCAGCAAAAATATCGGCGTGATCGAACTCCAGATTGTTGATCACTAAGGTACGCGGATGATAATGCACGAACTTTGAGCGTTTATCGAAGAAGGCACTGTCGTATTCATCGGCCTCAACCACAAAGAAAGCGCTTTTGCCCAACCGCGCCGACACACCAAAGTTTTGCGGCACACCACCGATTAAGAAACCGGGTTCGTAACCACAATCCTCTAAAATCCAAGCTAACATACTAGAAGTCGAGGTTTTACCGTGAGTGCCAGACACCGCCAGCACCCAACGCTCAGGCAAAATGTGATCGGCCAAAAACTGCGGGCCAGAGGTATAAGGTATACCCATATTCAACACGGCTTCTACGCAAGGATTACCGCGACTCATGGCATTACCAATCACCACTAAATCAGGATAATGCCCCGCTTCACCCAGCTGGCTAGGATCAAAACCTTGAATAAGCTCAATGCCTTGCTGCTCAAGTTGCGTGCTCATTGGCGGATAAACATTGGCATCCGAGCCTGTCACTCTGTGCCCTTTAGCCCTAGCCAATAACGCTAGACCACCCATGAATGTTCCACAAATCCCTAAAATATGTACGTGCATATCGCTCGCTCTGATGTGTTGAATTCACCGCCATTCTAATCCATCGAGCGACAGATTGGCAGGTAACAATCTGGGAAAAGTACAGCAATCACAAATGACAGTTTCTAAATCAATGGATTTGACATTTGAGTTTCAGAACGGAGACTTTTAGATAACACGTTAACAAACAACAGCCTAAACACTGTCGCAATGCAGACACTCACGTAAGTCACAGTAAAAATGAGCGTGCTGACTAGGATGGCGACTCAATAAGAATTGACGTAACGTTTCACACTCTTCGGTTTCAGCCTGAAACTTAACAAAGACAAGACCTTTCTCGCTACGAATAGCGAGATATCAACGCGCATCGTCTCACCATTGGGCAATTGTAATTGCAGATCTTTACTGCCCAACCGTTGCGTAAATTGCTGCTGAGATTTTGCTCGAATAGCCATGCTAGAACTGGATAACGAGGCAACAGACCATTGCTCACCTTGATCGTGATCGAATATCCACACCTCATCTGCTTGCGTTAACCGCCAACTGCGCTCCACTCCCGAAGCCTCGAGCACTTCAGGCACGCCTAAAGTGGGTTGAAACTGACCAAAGTCATCCACTTTCATAAATAGCGGAAACCAAAGTTTATAGGGCCCGACTTCGGCCAATAAAGTGAGTTTTGCCTTGCCGAGAATCGAGGCGATAACTTGCGGCACTTCAGTTG
>JBOFUF010000283.1:0-11751 GCA_051652445.1 Shewanella sp. | reverse complement strand
ATCGCCTTAGTTTTCCATGCTTTACACTTACCTGAAGAAATTGGCCAGCAAGTGATATTAAGTAACTTGACCAGCAGTGAAAAGCATAAAATTGTTGAGTTGATCATTCGTCGGGTGAGAGAACGCTTACCTGTACCTTATTTGACCAACAAAGCACGTTTTGCAGGTCTTGAGTTTTACGTTGATGAGCGCGTGTTAGTGCCACGTTCACCGATTGCTGAAATGATTGCTAACCGTTTTAGCCCTTGGTTATATAACAAGCCAGTTACACGTATTTTAGATTTGTGTACTGGCAGTGCTTGTATTGCCATTGCCTGTGCTTATGAATTTGAAGACGCCGAAGTTGATGCGCTGGATATCAGCGAAGATGCGTTAGATGTGGCGCAAATCAATATCGAAACCTTAGGGGTGATGGACCGAGTATTCCCGATGCAATCGGATTTGTTCTCGGCTATTCCTGAAGGTCCTCAGTATGATTTGATTGTTTCAAACCCTCCTTATGTCGATGCCGAAGACATCGGTGATATGCCAGATGAATATCATCATGAGCCTGCCATTGGTTTAGCCTCTGGTCGCGATGGGTTGGATTTAACTAAACGCATACTGGCCAATGCCGCGCAATACCTAACACCAGCCGGTTTACTGGTGGTCGAGGTCGGTAACTCTATGGTGCATTTGATTGAGCAATTTCCAGAAGTGCCATTCACTTGGATTAATTTTGAAAATGGCGGCGATGGCGTATTCGTATTGACCCGCGATCAACTGATCGAGAATCAGTCGGTATTTGGCATTTATCGCGACGCGCAATCACCAAAGATGACAACTTAGGTTGAGACTTTTCCCGCTGCCAGCTAGGCTTGCAGCGGGAAATGACATTGTCCAGTACTCGCTGGGCACGGAGTGATAAGCAACTAATCTAAGGTGTACAACACGAATGTCAGGAAACAGTATTGGTCAAAATTTTGTCGTGACGACATTTGGTGAGAGCCACGGTGTAGCACTCGGTTGCATTATTGATGGTTGCCCTCCGGGGCTTGAATTAACCGAAGCCGATATGCAGCATGATCTTGACCGCCGTCGTCCTGGAACATCTCGCTATACCACCGCCCGCCGTGAGCCCGACGAAGTACGGATTTTATCTGGCGTGTTTGAAGGTAAAACCACGGGAACCTCGATTGGACTCTTGATTGAAAATACCGATCAACGCAGTCAAGATTATTCAAATATTAAAGATGTATTCCGTCCAGGACACGCCGATTATACCTATCAGCAAAAGTACGGTATGCGTGACTACCGTGGCGGTGGCCGCTCGTCTGCCCGTGAAACCGCGATGCGGGTTGCGGCGGGGGCGGTGGCTAAAAAGTATTTAAAGCAAGTTCACGCTATCGAGATCTATGGCTATATGTCGCAGCTGGGGCCTATTTGTGCGCAGACGATTGATCTTGACCAAATCGAGCAAAATGCCTTTTTCTTCCCCGATGCCAGCAAGCTTGAAGCGCTTGATGAATATATGCGTGAGCTGAAAAAATCCGGTGACTCCATTGGCGCGAAAATCTCTGTTATTGCGACAGGTGTGCCTGTGGGGTTAGGTGAGCCAGTGTTCGACCGACTCGATGCCGATATTGCCCACGCTTTGATGGGTATTAATGCCGTCAAAGGCGTTGAGATTGGTGATGGTTTTGGCGTCGTGACGCAAAAGGGCTCCGAAGGGCGTGACTTAATGTCGCCGCAAGGCTTTGAATCTAACCATGCGGGCGGTGTACTCGGTGGCATTTCGTCGGGTCAGCCGATTATTGCCCATATTGCATTAAAACCCACCTCCAGCATCAGCGTGCCAGGTCAAAGTATGACGGCGCAGGGTGAGATGGCTGAAGTGGTTACTAAAGGTCGTCACGATCCTTGCGTTGGTATTCGCGCGGTGCCGATTGCCGAAGCGATGCTGGCGATTGTGCTGATGGACCATTTGTTAAGACACAGAGCACAGAATCAGGATGTTCGCAGCCACACCCCAGTGATTGGTATGCGATAACATGCTATGTGGCATGAGATAATTGGAATGCGTTAATGTCAAATTTTTCTAGCACAGGCCGGCAATTGCGCTGGCTTTGTGCCTGCTATTTTTTCTTCTTTTCTATCCTCGGTACTATGGTCCCTTATCTTGGGGTCTTCTTCGAAAATCGCGGTTTTAATCCCCAAGAAATTGGCTTTTTACTCGCGATTCTGATGGCGACGCGCATCGTTGCACCGAATGTGTGGGCTAAAGTGGCAGACCGTACTGGGATGCGAGCCGAGCTGATCAAAATGGGCGCGGGAGCCGCCGCGCTGGCGTATTTGAGTTTCTTCTACCATGGCGGTTTTGTGTATATGGCGCTGAGTCTGGCCCTCTATACCTTCTTTTGGAACGCTATTCTCGCCCAGCTTGAAGTGATCACCTTAGAAACCTTAGGCGAGAATGCTAACCGCTATGGTCAAATTCGCAGTTGGGGCAGTGTCGGTTATATTTGTCTTGTTGTCGGTGCGGGCTTTGCCATTGGTCAGTGGGGCACTGAGGTGTTGCCTTATATCGGCTTGTCATTATTTATCGGCATGTTAGCCTGTGCGTTGCCATTGCCTGCCAATCGCTTAGTGCGTGACACCAGCCAAGTGCCGCCGCCATTACAATGGAATCGGGCGATTATTTGGTTCTTAGTCTCGGCCATGTTGTTGCAAATGAGCGCGGGACCTTTCTACGGTTTCTTCGTCTTATATTTAAAGCAAGCGGGTTACTTAGAATCCTCGGCGGGCATATTTGTCGCCCTTGGCGCGATGGCCGAAATTGTGATGTTTATGTTCGCGCCGCGTTTACTCGGCCGCTATGGTGTGAATACCTTATTGATTGTCAGCATCGGCATGACATGCCTGCGTTGGTTATTGGTCGCCTTTGGAGTGGACAGCGTGTTGTGGCTGGGTTTTAGTCAATTATTGCATGCCTTTACCTTTGGCTTAACCCACGCGGCATCGATTCAATTTGTGCATAAACATTTCGATGCGAGTCATCGAAGCCAAGGTCAAGCCCTATACGCCAGTGTCAGTTTTGGATTAGGCGGCGCGCTCGGTACGTGGATTTGTGGCTATATTTGGGGCGATGGTAGCGGCGCGGTTTGGTCTTGGGTCTTTGCCGCAGTATGCGCCTTTGCCGCTATGTTGGCGGTATTGTTTATCCCTAAGGATAAACCGAGTGTTGCAGCCCAGGGGGCCTAGTCATATCCATTCAGACTTAAAAATATAAAGATAAAAATCAAGATAAGAATACCAAGATTGCGTTAAGTGAGGTAACGGGTGATTCGGTTTCGTTTAGGGTTAGTGATTAATCCATTGGCTGGCTTAGGCGGCAGTGTTGGCCTTAAGGGCAGCGATGGCGTTGCGCAAGAGGCGCTCGCCTTAGGCGCTGAACCTAAAGCCGCTTTGCGCATGATGCAGGCGCTTGAGGTTATCCGTGATTATAGTGATGGCATTGAAGTCATTACCGCTTCAGGCATCATGGGTGAAGACGCGGCTAAAACGCTCGGTTTTACCACGCGAGTGGTGTATCAAACCCCCGGTGATACGCAAGCAAAGGATACGCAGGCCGTTGTGCGTGCGCTGCTGGATGAACCACTGGATTTGCTGCTGTTTGCCGGTGGCGATGGCACGGCCCGCGATGTTTACTCGGTATTTGAACACGCCTCAATTGACGACAAACTTCCAGTGCTCGGCGTGCCTGCTGGGGTGAAAATTCATTCCGGGGTTTACGGTATTACGCCCCATGCGTCTGGCATGGTGATTAAAATGTTACTCGATGGCGAACTGGTCAGTTTGATGTCCGCCGATGTGATGGATATCGACGAAGTGGCTTTTCGCCAAGGCACAGTGCGTGCTAAACGATTTGGCGAGCTCTTAGTACCCGCCGAGCCGCGTTATGTGCAAGCGGTAAAGATGGGCGGCAAGGAAGTCGATGAACTCGTGCTGGCCGATATCGCCGCCGATGTGATCACTCAAATGGAAGATGAACTGTACATCATGGGCTCAGGCAGTACGGTTGCCTTTGTGATGGCAGAGTTAGCTCTGGATAATACGCTGTTAGGTGTTGATCTCATTCAAAATAAAAACCTTGTTGGCAGTGACTTAACTGCGGCTGAGTTACTCGAACTGACCCAAAATAAGCCGACTAAGTTAGTGATGACCTTAATTGGTGGTCAAGGCCATATCTTAGGGCGCGGTAATCAACAATTGTCGCCCGAGCTCATTTCGCGCATCGGAAAAGACAATATTATTATCCTTGCCACAAAAACTAAGCTAAAAGCACTTGATGGACGACCACTAATTGTGGATAGTGGCGACCCTAAATTAGATAGCGAGCTTGGCGGCTATTACAAAGTGACGACGGGCTACCATGATTACGTCATGTATCAGGTGGGTAATCCAGATTTATCGGCCGTTGCAGCGGTGTCGGCCAATCCAGTATGAAGAGAGAGTGAGACCCATGTTAGAGCATTACGAAGACGCATTAGAACAGTGGATCGCCAGCGTTGTTAGCCATGGTGACGACGATGCTTTGTTTGCCTGTGGCTATTTACAGGGCCATGTGGCCGTGGTGTTATCGCAGCTAGAAGCGCAGGGTGAAACTGACCTTGATGCGCTAATGCTGAAAATTGTCGACTGTTTAGCTCTTGCGCACCAAGAATTAAACGATGCCGATTATGCCTTGGTTGAACAGGCTTGGTCACAGCTGCAAGCTCGGATTGTAGGCGAATTAGATGTTGCCTAGCGCTGTGTCAATGACTGACGATGAACAAGTGATTAATATCGACGTGGCTAACACTGAACAGGCTAACACTGAAATGACCCGTGCAGAAGTCGCGAGTGAGCCAACACTCGATGTCAGCGCGGTATTTATCGGCCTAGTGAATCCTAAAACGCCCGTTAACGTTGGCGGCATTATGCGTGCATCGGGTTGCTATGGCGTTGACGGTGTATTTTATACTGGCAGACGTTATGAGTTAGCCGCGCGTTCGGGCGCAGTGCAATACCATGTCGATACTAAAGATGCTGGCGAGCACATTCCGCTGACGGGCGTGACGTCATTGTTAGATGCGATTCCGGCGGACACTCAGCTTGTCTGTGTCGATTTGGTGGTGGGTGCCACGCCGCTGCCGGATTTTGTCCATCCCGCGAAAGCCTTTTATGTATTTGGCCCTGAAGATGGCACCATTGGCCAAGAGATTATCGATAAGGCCGATGCCGTAGTGTATGTGCCTACGGTCGGGTGTATGAATCTTGCTGCGTCGGTCAATGTGCTGTTATACGACAGATTGGCTAAATCCCACCGTGAGGCGGCAAGCCTGACATCGAGCATAGGCGGCGATGCACTTATTCGTCAGAGTCGCGACAACAACAATCGTACTCGGGTAAAAGTGGCGAGAGAATCAAGAACGCGCCGGCAGCTTGAGCCCTGTCGTGCAGAGGCTAGCGGTGTTGATAGTACAGCTGCCATTACTGCCGCTTAAGTGGTTTTAAGAAAACATGTAAAAAGGGATTAAGCTAAGGCTCAATCCCTTTTTACAGCTAAAAGCATGATTCTTCCCGATGAGCCAGCCTAGAGGGATTTTCCCTTGAGTAACTTGCGTAGCCACATACGATTAGGATTGAGTTTACGCAGGGTGGCTTTATCGAGCGGTATGGGCTCGTTGCAAAGTTGCGCCGCCAGAGATTCGGCGGCAAGTGGTCCAGAGCTTAATCCCCGAGAGCCTAACCCGCCGAGAATATACAGCCCTTCGTGCACTGGCGCAGGCGTGGTTTGCCAGTAGTGACGACTTTCTTTGGTCAGTTGATGCTCTGCATATTCTTTAATAATGTGTGGCACATTAGGCGCGCAGCCCACCATAGGGAAATGATCTCGCGTCACCATACGCACGCCAACACGGGCATTGTTGTCACTCATGTCGATATCTTTAAGCCAGTTTTGGTCAGGATAACTCTCGTGCATTTTGGCGAGGTTTTCTTGCTGCTCCTGCAGGCAAAAATTTAAATGCTTAGGTTCTTTAACGTAACTCGCGCCAAGGCAGTGGAGTCCTTGGTGACTCGGTGTTAAATAACCGTTGGCGCACAGTACTGTCGCGAGTTGACTCAATTGAAATTTGGCGGGCACGTGGCTGACTTGGCCGCGAAAAGGGCTAATTTGTAATTTGTTGCTGGCATCAAATTGCGTCAGCGCAGCGCCATTGGCGAGCACGAGTTGCGCAAAGGGGCCAAAGCGATGCTTGGCGGCAATTAAATACCAACCTTCATTTTGATGCTCAATGTCAAGGATCTCAGTCTCCAAATGGAGTTTGACCTCGGCAAGCTGCTGGGCTTTGTGTAGCGCGGCTTGGGCATATTCGTAGGGACAAACCCAGCCCGCTAGCGGATAGAAAAAGCCGGCTTTATCAATATTAATATTCGCAATATTATTGGCTTGCTTCGCATCGACTCGATAGGCTATTTCACTTGGCCAGTTCTGGCTTTGGATAATTTTATCGAGTCGTAATTGACTGCGTTCATCGTGGGCGGTTTGCAATACCCCGCAAAAATCATGGGAAATCGGCGTTTGATTTGGGGCGGGGACAGATGTCAGCGACTGTACTCGACGGCGGCTAAATAAGAATGCCTGCTGGAAGAAGCGGCTTAATTCATCATTTTCCGGTGTCAGTAGTGGATAAATCGCCCCTTGGCGGTTACCCGAGGCGCCTTGGCCGAGCTTGGCATCTTTACAAAAAATTTGCGTGCTTTGGCCCCGCTCCGCCAAAGACAGCGCCAAATGTGTTGCGGCTAACCCGCCACCTATAATGGCTATTGAGGTAGGCACCTGAGAGGATAACATTGGCGCAATAGGATTAAAGGCATCGGCTTTAGCGTCTTGTTGGCGCAAGACTTCACGCTCGTGAAACAGAACCGCATCAGGTTGATGGTTTGTCAGTATTTCAGTGCAGGTAAAATCTCTCACCTCAAAACCGCAGGTTTGGAAGCGGTCCATTGTTGTTTTGCTTAATTGGCTTAATCCAATCGTGGCAATTGCCGCGCTATCGTCACTGAGTTTTGCCATCTGCCAATGGATCTGATGAGTTAACCCATGTTGTAGATGGGGCAATACCAACCAGTGCTGAACGGGGTGCAGAGATGAATATGGGATAGAATACAGCTGGGTTTGAATATCACCAAAGTGCAGGTCGATTATGATACGACCGTCATCAAAAATTAATCTCTGGCAACCTATAATAGCCGCCGGCTCTGTATGCAGTAAGCGTTGGGCCAGTGGCTCAAGTTCAGCAACGTTGGCTAAACAGGCGGATTGTTCCCACAGTAATTTAAGCTCGTAAGCATTAATCGGATTGGGTTCGAATACCTTAAGGAGTAAACGTTGGTTAGCATTCGTCTGAGTGCGCCACCAAGATAAGAGTTCAAGCCCGTTACCTAAACCTATTTGCCCTAATACTAAGAGTTTGCGCTGTGAATGAGCCGCAAATATCCGCTGCTGATAAACGCTTAACTTGCTGAGATAGTGTATATCAGTGTGAGCTGTTGCGGGATAAAGGTTGATTAATTGCTGATAATCACGCTTAATTTGGCAAGGTTTATTGGGCTCTGCAGTCAAAGAAATTTACTCACAGTCTCATAATGGGCATTATTTTACTCGCCTTTATGGAAAGCTGACCACTTAATTGAGTCAAAACAGATACTATTGATTCAGCGAAAAGTAGGTACTGACATGTACACAATGGATAGCAATAAAATGAAAAGAGTCGTGATCACCGGAATGGGTGTTGTTTCAAGTATTGGTAATAACAAGCAAGAAGTGACCGAGTCACTCAAAGCGGGCCGCAGTGGTATTACGCATTCCGCTCAGTTTGAAGAGATGCAGTTGCGTAGTCACGTATGGGGTAACATCAAGTTAAACCCTGCTGAGCATATCGATCGTAAAGCGTTACGCTTTATGGGCGATGCAGCGGCTTATGCTTACATTGCGATGCAAGAAGCGGTTGCCGATGCCAATTTAACGGAACAGCAGTATTCCGATCCGCGTGTAGGCTTGATTGTTGGCACCGGCGGTGCATCATCCGCTAACCAAGTGCAAGCGGCAGATACCTTACGTGAAAAAGGCGTGAAACGTGTAGGTCCGTATATTGTGCCACGCATCATGTCGAGCACAGCCAGCGCTTGTTTAGCCACGCCATTTAAAATTAAAGGCATGAACTATTCGATTAGTTCAGCCTGTGCAACCAGCGCGCACTGTATTGGTCACGCCGTTGAACTTATCCAAATGGGTAAGCAAGACATGGTGTTTGCTGGTGGGGCTGAAGAAGTGGATTGGACACTGACCATGGGCTTTGATTCAATGGGCGCGCTGTCAACTAAGTACAATGCCACACCCGAAAAAGCCTCTCGCACCTATGATGCAAACCGTGATGGTTTTGTGATTTCTGGCGGCGGCGGTATTTTAGTGGTTGAAGAGTTAGAGCATGCTCTGGCTCGCGGCGCAAAAATTTACGCTGAAGTGATTGGTTATGGCGCGTCGTCAGACGGTTATGACATGGTGGCGCCATCAGGCGAAGGCGCAGTGCGTTGTATGCAAATGGCGATGGCTGATGTTGATACCCCAATTGATTACATCAACACTCACGGCACGTCAACGCCAGTGGGCGATGTGCGTGAATTAGAAGCGCTACGTGAAGTCTTCAAAGACAAGTGCCCACCGATTGCATCAACGAAGTCTATGACAGGACATGCATTAGGCGCCGCAGGCGTACATGAGGCGATTTACAGCTTAATCATGATGGAAAACAGCTTTATTGCCCCAAGCATCAATATCGACAATCTGGATGACGCGGCAAAAGGAATGCCTATCGTGCGTGAATATCTCGATGCAGAGCTCAATACCGTGATGAGTAACAGCTTTGGTTTTGGCGGTACCAACGCCACACTAGTGATGCGTAAATTCAAATAAGTTTGTTTATCACCCGTGATAGAAGGGAAGCTTAGGCTTCCCTTTTTTATGGGCGTTTTTCCCGAACCTGTTGCATAGGCAGGGATTTATCCTGTTAGAATACCGCGCATCTTGATGCCTTCCATTGCCATTTTTTCAGATCAGGTGCCCATGAAAATTTTAGTCGATGAAAATATGCCCTATGTTGAACCGCTGTTTGGCGCCCTCGGTGACATTATCCCTGTTAATGGGCGTACGTTAACCGCAGCGCAAGTGCGCGATGCCGATGTGTTGTTAGTGCGTTCGGTCACCAAGGTAAACGCCGAGTTACTTAAATACAATCATGAACTTAAGTTTGTCGGCAGCGCTACCATAGGCACGGATCATGTGGATTTAACCTATCTTGCAGAACGTAATATCCCCTTTTCTAATGCACCAGGTTGCAATGCGACTGCGGTCGGAGAGTTTGTTTTTATCGCTTTGCTGGAGTTAGCACAGCGGTTTGATTCACCGCTTAAGGGCAAGGTCGTCGGCATAGTGGGTGCGGGCAATACGGGTACTGCAACGGCTAAATGCTTGCAAGCCTACGGTATTACCGTGTTACTTAATGATCCCATCAAAGAGAAACAGGGCGATCCGCGCAGTTTTGTGAGCTTAGAGACCATCATGGCGCAGGCCGATATCATCAGTTTACATGTGCCCATCACGCGAACGGGCGAGCATAAAACCCAACATTTATTTGATGAGGCACGCTTAACCGCTTTAAAGGCCAATACATGGTTAGTCAATTGCTGCCGCGGCGATGTGATAGATAACAAAGCACTTGTCAGCGTTAAACGCCAACGTGATGATCTCAAACTTGTACTCGATGTCTGGGAAGGCGAGCCAACACCGATGCCAGAACTCGTGCCACTGACAGAATTTTCCACACCGCATATTGCGGGTTACAGCTTAGAAGGTAAGGCGCGCGGCACTTTTATGCTCTATCAACAATTGTGTCAGTTGCTGAATGTGGCTGCCGATAAAAGCCTGCAGGATCTCTTGCCAAGCTTTAACATTAAGGCGGTCGAACTTGCGACTGCGCCGAATGAAAAAGCGTTATTACAGCTCGCGCGTTTTGTCTATGATTTGCGCGACGATGACAAGATGTTCAGAAATACATTCTTAAATGAGAATGGCTTCGACACTATGAGAAAAAATCACCAACATAGACGGGAATTTAGTGTATTGGCGCTGGCTTATGACGGTCAATCTGAGGTAGATTGGTTGTCCAATTTAGGTTTTTCAGGAGTCGGTCAGTAGCTATGTCACAGGAATTTAATGTTGTCGTTTTAGGTGCATCGGGCGCAGTGGGTCAAACTATGATTGAGATCCTCGAAGAGCGTAATTTCCCGGTTGCCAATTTATACCCTTTAGCCAGTAGCCGCAGCGCCGGTGAAACGGTCAGCTTTCATGGCAAACAAATTACCATTCTCGACGTAGAAACCTTCGATTGGACCCAAGCTCAAATTGGTTTCTTCTCTGCAGGTGGTGATGTTTCCGCCCAATGGGCACCGATTGCCGCTGAAGCAGGCTGTGTTGTGATTGATAACACCTCTCACTTTAGATACGACATCGATATTCCTTTGGTCGTCCCCGAAGTGAACCCCCATGCGATCGCTGATTTCCGCAATCGCAATATCATTGCTAACCCAAATTGCTCAACGATTCAAATGCTGGTGGCACTTAAGCCTATTTATGATGCCTATGGTATCAGCCGCATTAATGTGGCAACGTACCAGTCAGTATCGGGCACAGGTAAAAAAGCCATTGAAGAATTAGCGCATCAGTGCACTAAACTACTGCAAGGTTTACCTGCTGACGCTGAAGTGTATCCAAAACAAATTGCTTTTAACGTATTGCCACAAATCGATAAATTTATGGATAACGGCTATACCAAAGAAGAAATGAAAATGGTCTGGGAAACCCAGAAGATTTTCGGTGACGATGAGATTTTAGTGAATGCGACCGCCGTACGTGTCCCTGTATTTTATGGTCACTCAGAAGCCATTAATATCGAAACTCGTCAGCCTGTTGATGCCGAAGACGTTAAAGCTTTACTGCGTAATGCCGAAGGAGTGGTATTGTTTGAATCCGATAATGATTATCCAACAGCAGTGACAGATGCCGCAGGAACCGATCCGGTTTATGTGGGTCGCATTCGTAAGGATATTTCTCATTCTCACGGGATTAACTTGTGGGTCGTGTCAGACAATATTCGTAAAGGCGCAGCCTTGAACAGTGTGCAAATTGCCGAGATCTTAGTGAGAGATTATTACTAAGCATTAGATTGCATTTGATGCCCATTGAAAAGCCTGCTGTCAGCAGGCTTTTTTTGTTTTACAATTGTGAACAGTAGCAGGGCGGGGATTTCTGGTTTATAGTAATCTCAATAAATACAATTGCCTAAAGCCTGTTATCAGTGAGATAACTTTATAGCGCTTCAAAGGGAAGGATTGATGAAATTTCGCACTTCGTATCTTGTGGGTCTAATGGCCACTGTTTTAGCTGTTTCTTCTACCGCTTATTTTATTGATCCCGCCGTTGCTGCAGATACACCAAGATTAAAACCCTTAAAAATCATGGGGCCAGACGGACAGATCCGTCAAGTTAACCATCAATATGGTCCAACGACATCGAAAGACACTTTTTGGAGCATAGCACAAAAAGTTCGTCCTGATGCCAGTGTTAGCGTCTATCAGGTGATGGCCGCCTTATACGATGCTAACCCTCAT
>JBOFUF010000282.1:0-17968 GCA_051652445.1 Shewanella sp. | reverse complement strand
TAGTGTTCATAACCATTCCCTACGGAATGACAACGCTGTCATGTCTAGAATGAACATTACACAATAATCAACATTATCGCCACAATAAAATAACGAAATAAGCAAAAAAAATGTCATACCAGGGACTTTTCAATCAAATACTTTAATAAAATCATTGTAAAACATGGACTTTAATATTTTAAAGCAAACCAATAGCCAGCAACATCATCGCAACAAATGTAGAGTATCGCTAATTTGTAACCACTCAGGATTGCTAAGCACACTAAAAGCTCGCACTATAAGTGCGTTTACATAAGAAAACACTTTTACAAAATACAAGACTGTAAATGCCGGAAAGTTTACCTTCCTAGCACAGCGAACCCTTCTCGACCTTAGAAAAAGAGTTTTAACATCAATGAAAGTCACTATTAACGACGTCGCTAAATATGCTGGAGTGTCAATCAAGACAGTATCCCGTGTAACCAATAACGAACCTTCAGTAAAGCAAGGCACCGCTGACAAAGTAAACGAGGCGATAAAAGCACTTAACTACCAACCTAATTTAGCGGCAAGAAACCTAGCAGGAACTAAATCCTATGCTATTGGTTTTATTTATGATAATCCAAACGCTTACTACATTATTGATATGCAAAATGGGATTTTAGCTGCCTGCAAAGACAAGGGGTACGAACTTGTCATCCATCCCTGTAATGCAAAGTCAGAAAACATTTGTGATGAGCTTACTGCGCTAGTTAAATATTCTAGACTCGCAGGATTAGTCCTGACACCGCCTTTGTCAGAGGATCCTAAAGTACTTAAAGCACTCACTACAATTGGTGCTAACTATGTACGTATTATTGCAGGCGAAAAGGACAACGAGCAGAATGGATTGACCATTTTAGTCAACGATAAATTTGGTGCCGTTCAAATAACCCAGCACCTAATTGACTTAGGCCACAAGCATATCGCTTTTTTAAGTGGAGATTTTCACCATGAGTCGACTAAAGAGCGATTACTTGGTTTTAAACAAGCACTAACAATTAATGGCCTAAAAGTGAATGAACACTACATCATTGAAGGGAAATACTCATTTGAGTCCGGAGTTGATGGCGCTAACAAACTCATCAAACTAAAAAATCGCCCGACAGCGGTAGTGGCTTGTAATGATGAAATTGCAGCTGGAGCACTTTTTGCAGCTCGTTTAGCGGGTTTAGATATTCCTATAGATTTATCGATTGTTGGCTTTGAAGATAGTCCATTCTCACGTCAAACTTGGCCTAAACTCACCACAGTACATCAGCCAAATGCAGAAATAGCTCAGGTCGCGACTGAATTACTTATCGCAAAACGTCGCGAGCAAGATGCGATATATTCAAAGACGTTTACACCAGAGCCTATCATTCGAGACTCATCAGCAACTCCAAGACAATGAAAAAGAGAGCATACTTGCTCTGTTTTTCATTCTAAATCATATAAATGTTAATGTAATTTGAGCTTAGGACGCTGCCACTTCAATAACTTTTGTGCCACTCGATATACGATCGCAGAAAACCAGCCGTAAAGACTCGCTAAATGTCTTTGATACAAAGAGATATACATCAATCTTGCAATATGGCCTTCAACAAAGAAAGTGCCAAAACGTAAGTTGCCCATTAGATTACCTACTGCCGAAAAACGACTTAAAGACACTAATGACCCATAATCTTTATAAACAAAGGCTTTTTCAGGCTTATCCTGTAATCGGTTAACGATATTATCAAATAAAGTATCAGCCATCTGATCCGCAGCTTGCGCCCTTGGTGGTACTGGCTGACCAGAACTCTGGATCAATAACGCACAATCACCGATGGCATAGATATCTTGATGGCCTTTAACTCGCATACAATCATCAACCTCAACCTGATTTCGCGCAGTAATCGGCAGTTTTGAGAAATGCTGAAACGCCTTTGGCCCTTTTACGCCAGCGGCCCAAACTTTTAAGCCCGCTTTGATGACAGCACCATCTTGGGTAATAAAACCATCACGAGTCACTTCTTTTACTTGGACACCGATATGTAAACGTATTCCAATCTTATCAAGAACAGCCTGAGCCCTCGCGCTCACACGCTCAGATAATTGAGGGAGGATTTTGGGTGACGCTTCAATTAAATGCACATCAAGATGGTGCTTAGCAATATTAAGATAGCCATAGTCTTTAACGGACTCAATCACATGATGAAGTTCTGCGGCTAATTCCACACCTGTCGCGCCAGCGCCAACAATGCCAATACTGACTCTTTCTTGCGTTTCATTTAATTGAAGTAATGCATCGAGCAATTTATGATGAAATAAGTTGGCATTTTCGAGGCTATCTAAAAAGATGCAATGTTCATCAGCACCTAATGTATTGAAACTATTAGATACTCCACCAAGAGCGAGCACCAGGAAATCATAATCAATTTTGCGAGGCTCTAAAAGCAACTCGCCTTCATCGTTATAAACTGCAGCCAACTGAATCGATTTCACATCCGGATCACACTGCTCTATCTCACCACGAATATAGCGATAGCCATTTTTAAGTCCATGATCGCGATAGAGTAAGCCTTCAATAGATTGATCTATCACACCAACAGCGACTTCGTGTAATTTAGGCTTCCATATATGAATAGGACTTTTATCAATTAAGCACACATCGACGACATCGCTACCTCCCCATTTACGGCCCAACTTCGATGCAAGCGCTAAACCAGCAGCACCACCACCCACAATCACGATTCTTTTTGTAACCAAAATGACAACCTCATAAAACTCATTTGTAAGAATTAGTTATACCATGTTACAGATAAGAGATAACTACATTAGTTGAGTAAAAGTGGCTATTCCCCATTAAACACATTTCAGAAACACTATAGAGCAACTTAGTTTTGTCGTATATTTAACCTGCAAAAAAGGGCCGCTAGGCCCTTGAAATTCATGCATAAGCAGCTTACACGGCTTCTTCGTTTTCTTCACCAGTACGAATACGGATGACGCGCTCAACATCAGTGACAAAAATTTTCCCATCACCAATTTTACCCGTACGTGCCGTTTCAACTATCACATCAATTGCTTGGTCGAGCAGTTCATCTTGGATCACTAACTCTATTTTCACTTTTGGCAGAAAATCCACCATATATTCAGCACCACGGTACAACTCTGTATGCCCTTTCTGACGACCAAAGCCTTTAACTTCAAGCACCGTCATCCCTGTAATACCGATTTCTGCAAGTGATTCGCGCACATCATCTAACTTAAATGGCTTAATAATGGCTTCAACTTTTTTCATTAAAAATCCCTCATCCCTTGCAATAACATAAACCAACATAATAACACTAGCTTACACGGGGCTAGGTCAATATTGAAGTGAATGTAATGCATTACTCATAAAATACAGTTTCTACAAGATCGCTTTTAGCACATAACATTCTAAAAAAAACACTATGACTATGAGGTTAGATTTTATACTTACAATCTCGCAAAAATTCGTTCGCAGGACGCAAGCGCAAAATAACAGGGATTGTTATGCACATTCATCGAAAAGGCTTTAGCCTAATAGAACTCATTACTGTCCTCGTCATAGCCGCTATTTTAGCAACGATCGGGGTCCCTTCTTTTGTCAGTATTTATGATGATATTCGCGCCAGTAGCAGTATCAGTCGTATTCAGCAGACCTTGCAATTTGCACGCAATGCCGCCATCAATTACGGCAGTAGAGTGACCGTTTGCCCCATCGAAAATAATAAATGCACTTCTAACTGGCAAAAGGGATTCGCTGTATTTACTGACACTGACCCCATTGAGGTGCTAGACAGTAGTGACAAAATTATCCGACTTGAGGGAGAATTTAACTCACTGGACTTTTTAAACTACAACCGAAGCTCAATCAGATTTCAAGCCGATGGGCTGGCCTCAGGCACTAACGGTACCTTCAAATATTGCCCCAGAACAAAAGATCATAAAAGCTCCCGTGCAGTAATCGTCAACCAAGCTGGCAGAGTCAGGATCTCCACCGCCAGCAACATCAATTGCAACTAAGTCCGTAGGCAAGGTAGCTCTTCACATAAAAATAGATAAATCATAAGATTGCCATTCATTGATGATAACCAAAATAGCAATTACCTACTGACCTTAAGCGCCTGCTCGCCTATACTAAATAAAATTAAAGTGGGAGTAGCAAATGCATATAATGTACCGTGGATTTACGTTAGTGGAGTTAATGGTCACTGTGGCCATCGCCGCCATTTTATTAACCATTGGCGTCCCGTCTTTTACTGCCCTCTATCAAAGCAGTCGCAGCTCAACCGAAATCACTAAAATTGCGAATATTTTTACTTTCGCTAGAAACCAAGCCGTTAACTATGGCACAACGGTGACTGTGTGCCCCTACGGGGAAGCGGCCTGTGGCACAGATTGGCAGAAAGGTTTTACAGTTTACATTGAACCAATAACCGTCCCCAAAAACATTCTAAAAGTACTGAATACCAGCTATGAAGGAGATAAAACTTCCGTTACCGGCGCTGCAGCAAATAAAATCAGTTTTACTGCTGATGGTTTAGCGTCGGGCGCAGCAAGCATCATTTACTGTGCTAACGGTAAGAGTGAAAGCTCTCAAAGTTTCAGTATCAGTACTTCCGGGTTAATTCAAGAGGGCGCGAAAGGATTGCCTTGCACTTTGTAATGCTCAACACCGCGAAGCCATAAGCGCTACACAGTGCGCTTATGGCTTCGCGTACTCTCCTTTTTTCTAGACATTTTGCGTGGTAAACCTTCCCGCGGCTCAGTTTGAAAATTATTTTTAGCCAATATTGGTTTTAACATCTTAAAAAACATAAAATCCAGCTTCAGTTCACAACTTAAAGCCCCATCTGTTTTTATTATCTTTACACACCGATCTCAGTGTGTTGAATAATAAGGTAGATGATGATGAAAAAAAGTTTGATGGTACTGGCTGCTACGATAGCCATGAGTGGACCGGCAATGGCGTATGACACCGCGATGGCGAGCAGTTATCAGAAATTATTTGCGCCAGCACAAGGCGCTAAAGTGGGTAAGGAGTTGCATCTCACTACCCCTGAAAACTATCTGAAAATGGCTAAGCAAGGCGACGTATTAACTCTGGATGTTCGCACCGAAGATGAGCAAAGCGCGCTTAAAATAACCCTGCCAAATACCTTAAACATTCCTGCTAATGAAGTATTTCTGCCGCAGAACTTGGCTAAGCTGCCAAAAGACAAACAAATTGCGGTAATGTGCCAGAGTGGCCTTCGCGCGACTGCGATTGGCACGGCTCTACGCCATATCGGCTTCGACAATGTGGTCATCGTTAAGAAAGGGCTCCAAGGCGTAGCGGCTGCAGCTACCCCTAATTGGAAGTCGTAAGCCCTAAACGCCCGCTCTGAAATGGCAAAATCGCCGCACTACAAAGTCGGACAGCTAGAAACATAGATTTGCGCAAACACAAAAACGATAACAGCCACAATACCCCGCAGTTAAGCTGCGAGGTATTTTTTTTACATTTAAAAAAAGATGTGGCTGTCATCGCTTTTACTAAGGCTCAGAGTCAAAGGGACTAAGACAAATTATGCCGCAGCCCGGTTTAACGCGATCAACTTAACACTCGATTCGCACGCCACGAGCGAGCCGCCAATACCAGCAAGGTTATTGCCGTAAGTGGCACAACAAAACCAACCATGGCAGCGGTGAATGTTGGGTGTAATGCACTGTTACTGGCATAGAGGATCAGCCAGAAGGTATAGATAACATAATAAATAAGGAACAGTGCACCTTCCCAACGAGCGATAGTATATCCCGTAAAGAAGATCGGCAGACAGGCAATCGCAACCGCAATCATCACCGGAATATCGAATCTAAGCGCCGACTCAGAGACTTCAATGCCACCAGGCGTCACCATTGACGTTAAACCGAGTACACATAAAATATTGAAGATATTACTGCCAACCACGTTACCGACCGCGATATCGCGCTCCCCTCGCAGCGCAGCAACGATTGAAGTCACGACCTCTGGCAGCGAAGTGCCTGCCGCGACTATTGTCAGACCAATAATTAAATCACTCACCCCAAAGTAATGGGCAATCTCAACCGCACTGGAAACCAGAAAGCGCGAGCCCAAGATCAGTAATCCCAACCCACCGATAATAAACAACAGATTGCGCCCCCAACTCAGCGAGACTACTGGCTCAGTAACACCAAACTCCTGTTCATACTCTGCCTGTACCGCCTTACTTTCACGTCGACTTTGCACCACTAAAAACAGGGTATAGGCGATAATGCCGGCAAAAAGCAACGCACCGTCTGTAAATGAGAGCCGGCCATCCCAGGCCATCGCCAGCATGACCAAGGAGATAAAAATCATCAAGGGAACATCAAAACGCACCAGTTGCTGAGAGACGACTAATGGTACGATAAGAGCTGAGACCCCAAGAATAAACAACACATTAAATATATTGCTGCCAACCACATTGCCCACTGCTATCCCAGCTTGGCCTTCAAGACCGGATTGAATGCTCACAGCAAGCTCCGGCGCACTGGTTCCGAATGCCACGACAGTTAAGCCCACTACCAGCGGTGAAATCCCCATCATGGTTGCAAGACGTGACGCCCCGCGAACCAAAAACTCAGCGCCGATAACTAAGCACCCTAGCCCAGCGATCAACCACACTATCGTCATTATCGTCATTTCAACTTTACTTACCACTTTAATTATTGAATCACAACATTTAACCAACGCATCAAGCACGGCACTCTACAGTATTGCAACATATAAAACAGGCTCCATTGAGATTTTTTTTGCTATAAAAGCCGTGAAGAGATGCTAGTGAGGAATAATGAAACCCGCTTAGATAAACTGCCAGTACAAAAAGTCATAGGTTGACCTTAGCCAACGCCACAAACGCCCATAATAGATTGTTTTATAAAAGCATTGCGGTCAAAAAACGCGCATTGTACGCAGTCGTAATTCAAATCGCGCTTTCCAAAAGATCCGACCGCCATGACTTTAATACCTTAATTATTTACTGCTCATACCAGAACCTAAGGAATACGCCATCCCTTCGGAGTTGCCGCAGGGCGAATAGAGATCTTGATTTAATGAAGAGTGCGTGAGTCTCCCCCATGGTCGTTCTCGTGCATCCATGCACTTCATGACATTCAGGTATCCAGCCTATCAAATGCCGAACTAGCGTACTTTACTGGGATGTAAGCCCGAAAAGATCGGACATATTTGTTACGTTAATTCTTCAAGTTTGAATCTTCGGACTTTACGGATTATCGGATATACGCAGGACTTAACAAGAGTTAAGCACTGTAATGGAAGTGACCGTTGGCGGCATATATGCCGTCGTCGAGCCCTCAGGGATGAGTTCATGGCGAGTCACTGGAATAACAGTGCTTAATGTGCACGACTCTCTCAAAATCTGAGCATTCAATCGAACATAAAAAAGCCCCGCGGTGCTAAACACTGCGGGGCTTTATTCATCTAATCACGTTTCAATCAACGTGAGTAAACCAAGTTAGCTATTCAGATCTTGAAAGAACTTTTTCACGCCATCGAAAAAGCCCTCAGCCTTTGGGCTGTGTTTTTTCGACTCATCGGTTAAGGTGGCTTCAAATTCGCGTAACAGTTCTTTTTGACGCTCGTTTAAGTTAACAGGGGTTTCCATCACCACTTTGCAGAGCAAGTCGCCTACCGCATGGCTGCGAACCGATTTAACCCCTTTGCCACGTAAACGGAACATACGGCCCGTTTGCGTTTCGGCTGGGATCTTCAGGCTGACTTTGCCGTCCAGTGTTGGCACTTCAATCTCGCCACCAAGGGCCGCTTTACTGAAGGATATCGGCACTTCGCAGTAAAGGTTGTTGCCATCACGGACGAAAATTGCATGCTCACGCACGCTGACCTGAACATATAAATCCCCTGGAGGCGCGCCAAACTCACCCGCTTCGCCTTCACCCGCTAAACGAATACGGTCGCCGGTATCGACGCCAGCTGGAATTTTAACCGATAAGGTTTTGCTCTTTTCAACACGGCCATCGCCATGACACTTAGTGCAAGGATCTTTGATGATCTTGCCGCGGCCATGACAAGTTGGACAAGGCTGCTGCACCGCAAAGAAACCTTGGCGCATTTGGACTTGGCCTTGGCCATGACAGGTGCCACAAGTGGTGGCCGAGGTGCCTTTTTTAGCGCCGTTGCCTTCACAAAGATCGCAAGTCGCCAGTGTTGGAATACGCAGTTCTTTGGTTAAGCCTTTAACGGCTTCTTCCAGTGATAACTCGAGGTTGTAACGTAAATCTGAGCCGCGGGCCGCTTGGCGTTGACCGCCGCCACCACGACGTCCACCGCCGAAAATATCGCCAAAGACATCACCGAAAATATCGCCGAAATCACCCTGCCCACCGCCACCACGATTAGGATCGACACCCGCATGACCAAATTGATCGTAGGCCGCTTTTTTATCTGTGTCGGTTAAGATCTCATAGGCTTCTTTAATTTCTTTAAAGTTAGCTTCTGCGGCTTTATCACCTGGGTTGCGATCGGGGTGAAATTTCATGGCCAAACGTTTGTAGGTCTTTTTAATTTCACGCTCGCTGGTATCACGACTGACACCTAATACTTCGTAATAATCTCGCTTTGACATAATCTCATGCTTCTGGCTTAAGTTGAACAAACGGGCGTTAGGGTTGCCCCGTAACGCCCGCCTAGAAATTAACGCTTTGAAATCAATCTATTTGATTGAAAACAAGTCATTATTTCTTGTCGTCTTTCACTTCTTCGAACTCAGCATCGACAACGTCATCGGCAGCAGCGTTAGCCTGTTTGCCCGCGTCGGCATTGTCGCCGCCTTGAGCTTGAGACTTAGCTTGAGCGATTTCCATCAACTTAGCAGATGCTTCGATTAAGTCTTGAGTTGCTTTGTCAATGGCTTCTTTGTCATTGCCTTTGATGGCAGTGTCAACCGCGGCCATCGCCGCTTGGATTTTTTCTTTATCTTCGCTTGGCAATGCATCGCCCGCTTCTTCCACTTGTTTCTTTGTCCCGTGGACTAAGCCGTCAGCTTGGTTGCGTGCTTGCACTAGCTCTTCAAACTTTTTGTCTTCATCGGCGTGCGCTTCGGCATCACGTACCATTTGCGCCACTTCTTCTTCGCTTAAGCCTGAAGAGGCTTTGATGGTGATGTTTTGTTTCTTGCCGGTTTTCTTATCTGTCGCAGACACATGCAGAATACCGTCGGCATCGATGTCGAACATCACTTCAATTTGTGGCTGGCCACGTTGAGCGGGCTCAATACCGTCTAAGTTGAACTGACCTAATGACTTGTTCGCGCTCGCTTGCTTACGCTCACCTTGCAGGACGTGAATCGTCACTGCGTTTTGGTTGTCATCGGCGGTTGAGAACACTTGCTGCGCCTTAGTAGGAATCGTGGTGTTCTTTTCAATCAACTTAGTCATCACGCTGCCCATGGTTTCGATACCCAGAGACAGGGGTGTTACGTCTAACAGTAATACGTCTTTCACGTCGCCTGACAGTACGCCCGCTTGAATGGCTGCACCTACGGCTACCGCTTCGTCTGGGTTCACGTCTTTACGCGGTTCTTTGCCGAAGAAGTTGGTCACTGCTTCTTGAACCTTAGGCATACGTGTTTGACCACCGACTAGAATCACTTCGTTGATGTCTGTTACAGATAAATCTGCATCAGCCAAGGCAACTTTTAGTGGCTCTAAGGTACGGATAATCAAGTCTTCAACCAGTGATTCCAACTTAGCACGAGTGATTTTAATCACTAAATGCTTAGGACCTGTTGCGTCTGCCGTAATGTATGGCAAGTTCACTTCAGTGTGGTTGGTGCTTGAAAGTTCAATTTTCGCTTTTTCAGCGGCTTCTTTCAGACGTTGCATTGCTAATGGATCTTTACGCAGATCTAAGCCTTGCTCTTTCTTGAATTCATCAGCTAAGTAGTTGATTAAACGGTTGTCAAAGTCTTCACCACCTAAGTGGGTGTCACCGTTGGTTGCTAACACTTCAAAGGTTTGGTCGCCATCGTTACTGTCGATTTCGATGATAGAGATATCGAACGTACCACCACCTAAATCGTATACCGCAACAATGTTGTCGCCTTGTTTCTTATCGATACCGTAGGCTAATGCTGCTGCCGTTGGTTCGTTGATAATACGTTTAACATCAAGACCTGCGATACGACCCGCATCTTTAGTCGCTTGACGTTGTGAATCATTAAAGTAGGCCGGTACGGTAATCACCGCTTCGGTGACTTCTTCACCTAAAAAGTCTTCTGCGGTTTTCTTCATCTTTTTCAAGATTTCTGCAGACACTTGTGGTGGAGCCATCTTGTTGCCACGGGATTCAACCCATGCATCACCGTTGTCGGCTGCAATGATTTTGAATGGCATGATGTTCACGTCACGTTGGACTTCGTCATCTTTAAAGCGACGACCAATCAAACGCTTAATCGCGAAGAATGTGTTAGTTGGGTTCGTCACCGCCTGACGTTTTGCTGGCGAACCGACAATGGTCTCGTTGTCGGTGTACGCGATGATTGACGGTGTGGTGCGATCGCCTTCAGCGTTTTCTATCACACGTGCTTTGCCACCATCGAGGACAGCTACACAAGAGTTTGTTGTGCCTAAGTCGATACCAATAATTTTACCCATGAGGTCCTCCGAAAAATTTCATTCAATCTAAATTTGTTTAGTTGGTGTTGATATGGGGCTAGACGGTTGAAATATCAAGTCCATCGTTGGCCACCTTCTCTGCCTTGATACCTATATTGGGACAGGGAATGTAATTACAAGGGCGAACAAAAAATTTTTCTGATTTATCTTTCTTGCATCTCCGGCGGGATAACATCTCCAATCACCTAAAAGACACTTGCTTATCAACCCAAGCTGTTATTCAATCAGCCCACATTTGGCGGATGCTTATCCCGGTAAGGTAACAGTGTGAAATCTTCAAATTTAGCGTACGTGTATGGTATGGCGGCGGTGTTTCTCTGGTCCACTGTGGCCACAGCCTTTAAGATAGCCTTGAGTTACTACACACCCCTGCAACTGGTGTTGGTTGCCGTGCTCACGTCGATTATTGCCCTTGGCGGGATACTCGCTTGGCAAAAGAAGCTCTGCTTACTCACACCACAATTTTTGCGTCGCCCCATGTTTTATTTGATAACGGGACTCATCAATCCCTTCCTCTATTATGTGGTGTTGTTTAAGGCGTACTCCTTATTACCTGCCCAGCAAGCTTTGTCACTTAATTACACTTGGGCGGTATTACTGCCGTTACTTGCCGCGCCTTTGTTAAAGCAACATTTGCGTAAGAGCGACATTGCGGCGGCGCTCATTGCCTACACTGGCGTATTTATCATTGCCACCGGCGGTGATATCAGTGGTTTTAGTTTTGATAGCCCGCTCGGTATCGGCCTTGCTCTCACCAGCACCTTACTCTGGTGCCTATATTGGATAGTGAACACCAAAGATCAAGGCGATCCCGTGGTGAGTTTATTGTTGAGTTTTCTTATCGGCTTACCTTTTATTGCCGTCACCTTAGTGCTGACAGATACCCTGCCCAGTTTTAGTGTTAAGGCCATATTTGCAGGCATGTATGTGGGCTTGTTTGAGATGGGCATTACCTTTGTGCTGTGGTTAATGGCGTTAAAAAACGCCACCCGCACCGCAAATATTAGCACTATGGTGTTTTTATCCCCGGTGATGTCGATTGGTTTTATCGCGTGGATTTTGCAGGAAACCATTGCGATGGCGACCTATCTCGGCCTAGCCTTTATTTTATCGGGGATGATGTTGCAGCAACTTCTGCCCCGTTATATCGAGCGTAAAAGCCAGATAACGATTAAGCTGGCAAAATGATCGCGGCATAATCGCTTTTAACGAACGGCAATCTGCCCATTAAAAGAGCTGGCTAACATTTTTCGCACGGATTACACGCTACTATCGCCCATTTTGTGACTGAGTATAACCATGACCCCGGCCGTTCGGTTGGCGAAAAAAGCCAACATTGCATTTGATATCTTAGAGTACAGCCACTCTCCAGACTGCGCCGCCTTCGGCGAAGAAGCCGCCAGCGCCTTAGGGCTCGAACCCGCGCAGGTGTTTAAAACCCTGTTGGTCGCCATCGACAAAACGCATGCGCCGATTGCCGTCGCACTGGTGCCCGTCGATCATCAGCTTAATCTAAAAGCCGCGGCTAAATGCTTAAGGCAAAAAAAACTGCAAATGGCCGATGCCGACCTAGCACAAAAATCCTCAGGCTATCTGGTCGGCGGAATTAGCCCGCTAGCCCAGAAAAAACCATTGCCGACCTTAATTGATACCAGTGCTCAACACTTCGACAGGATTTATGTCAGCGCCGGCAGACGCGGTTTAGAGATAAGCTTAGCGGCAACAGACTTAGCCCAGCTTTGTAAAGGTGAATTTGCCGATATCAAGACGCTTTAGTCGTGGATTGAGTTCCCCCACACCCGCAGCCTAATATCGCAAACAAAAAAGCCGTCAATGGGATATTGACGGCTTTTGCGTTATCTGACGTTATCACTCTAAACACGGCTAGTGTAATCACCCCATGCTAACCACTTATAAGTGGTTAATGCCTCAAGCCCCATGGGGCCGCGGGCGTGCAGCTTTTGCGTGCTCACCGCCACCTCAGCGCCAAGACCAAACTGGCCGCCATCGGTAAAACGCGTGCTGGCATTCACATACACAGCGGCTGAGTTCACTTGGTTCATAAAGTGCGCCGCGGCATGAATGTCATCGGTTAAAATCGCTTCCGAATGGCCGCTAGAATACTGGCGAATATGACTCACTGCAGCACCGATATCGCTCACCACTTTGATGCCTAAGGTGAGTGACAACCATTCAATACCAAAATCCTCAGCCTGAGCCAGAGTGACATCGAATCCTAAGCCATCCAGCAAACTAAAACTTGTGTCACAAACTGAAAAACGCACCCCGAGACGATGCAGATACTCGGCAATTTGCGGCACAAAGGTGCTCGCCACACGCTCATCCACCAGCAGGGTATCAAGGGCATTACACACGGTTGGCCGTTGTACTTTGGCGTTAGCGATTACGCCTAAGGCGCGCTCAAGGTCAGCATGTTTATCGACATACACATGGCAAATACCAATGCCCCCTAAGATCACCGGAATGGTCGCCTGTTCAGCACATAAGCGCTGCAATGCTTGGCCGCCGCGGGGCACTATCATGTCGACATATTGATCGAGCTTAAGTAAACCTGTCACTAGGGCTCTGTCTGAAGAATCAATAAATTGCACCGCATCTATCGGTAAACCTTGGGCGACAATCGCGCCGCGGATCACATCACTAATAAGCTTATTCGATGCTAGGGTTTCTTTACCGCCACGCAAGATCACCGCATTGCCCGTTTTAAGGGCGAGTACCGCGATATCGACGGTCACATTCGGGCGCGCCTCGTAGATCACCCCAATCACGCCCAGCGGTACGCGGCGGCGAGTCAGCCTTAAACCGTTATCTAATAACTTGCTGCCAAATTCTTCACCTACAGGATCGCTAAGGCGGATCACATCGCTGATATCACCGATAATAGCCGTTAAACGCGCATCATCGAGCAACAATCTGTCAATCATCGCCTCCGTTAACCCCTCAGCCTTTGCAGCGGCCACATCCTTAGCGTTGGCGGCTAAAATGGCAACGGCGTTTTCCGTCAGCGCAGCGGCAATGGCTTCGAGTAAGTCAGCCTTTTGGCTTGCTGTTAAGTTGGCTAAAGCATAACTGGCCTGTTTGGCATTTTGGCCCAGTTGTTGTAAATACTGATCTTGATTCATTTGACTCAAAATAGACCTCGCTTATAAGACCACCATGTCGTTGCGGTGCACGATTGCGTCACCATAATCGTAACCGAGTACTGACTCGATCTCGTCTGAATGTTTACCCGCAATCAAACTCAGGGCTTGGCCGCAGTATCGTGTCATCCCTTTGGCAATCACTTTACCTTGCTCATCCACTAATTGCAGCGTGGCACCGCGCTCAAACTGACCTTTCACCGCCACAATACCTTTAGACAACAGACTGCGGCCTTTGTCAGTCACGGCTTTCACCGCCCCCGCATCAAGCACTAACGAACCTTGAGTCGCAGGTCCCGCTAAAATCCACTGTTTGCGGCTTTCAAGCGGATTTTCGGTCGCACTAAAATGGGTACCGATGGACTCTTTGGCGACCACTTTTTTGATGACGTCACCGTGATGACCAGAGGCAATGACCACTTCAATCCCCGCACGACGTGCAATATCCGCCGCTTCCAATTTAGTCGACATCCCCCCCGTCCCCAAACCCGACACAGACCCGCCCGCTAACATGCGCAGGTTATCGTCAATATTATCGACTTGGGAAATCAACTTAGCGTGCGGGTTAGTGCGTGGATCGGCATCGAATAAACCCTTTTGATCCGTCAATAAAATCAATAAGTCAGCATCGCATAAGAGTGCTGCGCGCGCCGATAAATTGTCGTTATCGCCCACTTTGATCTCATTGGTGGCAACGGCATCGTTTTCATTGATGATCGGCACAATGTTATTTGCCAACAAGGCATTGAGTGTGTCGCGGGCGTTAAGGTAACGTTCTCTGTCCTGCAAGTCGGCACGGGTTAATAATAATTGGCCGACATGCAGCCCATAAATACTAAAGAGTTGAGACCAAGCGAGGATCAACTGACTTTGCCCGACAGCGGCTAACAATTGCTTATTGGCCATAGTGTCGGGCAGTGTCGGGTATTGGAGATGTTCACGCCCAGCGGCAATGGCCCCTGAGGTGCATAATACCACTTCGACCCCTGACTTCATCAGTGCGGCCATTTGACGAGCAAGCTCAACCATGTGGGCTTTATCTAGCTGTTTAGTGCCAGAGGTCAGCACACTCGTCCCTAACTTCACTACTACGCGGCGATACGCAATCTCACTTAAATTCATTATTCATTTGCAGAAAATAACCGGGCAATCCTTATACCTAATCCGCTGGCTAATTGGTAGCAAGGAGTGATTAACTCGAGATTAATTTTCGTTTTTGCTTAGCATCGCGCATTAAAAAGGGCCATCGATGCGATGGCCCTTAAAAAATATGCTCTATTGTCGACAATCTACACTGCAAGTTTTTACTGTGCAGCTGAATCAATCGCCAGCATCACCCATAGGCAAATTTAAGGACAAATAATGCCGCTAACACTAAAATGCCCACATTAAGATCGCTAAAGCGACCCGTCAGTAACTTGATTGCTACGTATGAAATGATCCCAAAAGCAATCCCAGTTGCAATCGAAAACGTGAGCGGCATTAAGATACACACCACCACCACAGGCGCCGCTTCAGTCAAATCTTCCCATTCAACATGCACTAAGCCCGCCATCATCAAAATCGCCACATAAAACAGTGTGCCTGCCGTCGCATAAGCTGGGATCATCCCCGCCAATGGCGATAGAAACAACGCTGCAATAAACAGTAATCCCACTACCACTGCGGTTAACCCGGTTCGCCCTCCCGCACTCACACCGGCGGTACTTTCGATATAACTTGTGGTAGTGGAAGTACCCAACGTCGCGCCCGCAATCGTGGCTAAACTGTCCGCGGTCAAGGCTCGATTCAAGCGCGGTAAACGGCCCTTTTCATCGAGAAAACCACCGCGCTGGGCAACCGCCACTAAGGTACCTGAGGTATCGAAGATATCCACAAACAAGAAGGCAAACACTACCGATAACATTGTTACTTCAAAGGCTTGCGATAAATCCATCTTCATAAACGTCGGTGCGATTGAAGGTGGCATTGATACAATGCCATGATACTGCACATCACCAAACATTAATCCTAAGGCCGTAATAATCAGAATGCTGGCAATCACCGCCGACTTCATTCCCCGTTGCACCATCGCAATAATCAGGAAAAAGCCCAATACAGCCATCACCGCAGGAAATGCGGTGATGTCGCCCAACGTCACCAAGGTTGCAGGGTTTGCCACTACAATACCGGCACTTTTAAGGCCAATCAGCGCAAGAAACAAACCAATACCTGCGGCAATACCAATACGTAGCGCCATGGGAATACTGTTGACTATCCATTCTCGAATACGCATTAAGGATAAGATTAAAAAGCCAATTCCCGACAAAAATACCGCGCCTAAGGCCGTCTCCCAGCTGTAACCCATTTCTCCCACGACCGTGTAAGTAAAAAAGGCGTTAAGCCCCATACCCGGTGCAAGCGCAATTGGATAATTCGCCATCAAACCCATGACTAAGCAGCCAACCGCAGCCGCTAAACAGGTCGCCACAAACACCGCACCATGGTCCATACCCGCATCCGCTAGCATCATTGGGTTCACAAAAATGATGTAAGCCATCGTCATAAATGTGGTTAAACCAGCAACCACCTCCTGCTTTAAGCTTGTTTTATTTTGTTTGAGTTTGAACAGTTTTTCTAACATGGAACAAGGTTCCTTTTTATTTTAAGTATCTAGGGGTATTAGATGTAAATACTCTGTAACTTGATGACATTTGCCGGTGATGATAGGGAGTTTAGCCTGGTCAGACTAAAAAATTGCCCCAAGATATAAGCAAAAGCAAAGACTTAAACATCAATGCACAAGTAGCTAATCCTCTCAAGTTAGGATTCGCCTTAATGGCCCTGTAGTTGAAGCGGCATAACACAATATTTACCGTGTCATCCAACCACGGCAGAAAGGCTAATAACACCTATTAAATCAGCAATTTCATTCATATGGGTATCGACCCAAGCGCTGCTGATTGGCCCCCACGTGACGATGCGGTAATAGCCTGAGTTGTTACGAACTCCTTCCTGTACAAACTCAACTCGAATACCGATATCCTCAAAAGCTGCGATAGCATCCTGCAAAGTGCGCCGTGGCATGCCCGTTAATTTATTGAGTGATGCTAAGTTATGGCGATCATCGTCCATTAAATGTGCCAAATATAACTTACGCAAAAACGCTTTATTCTGCTTTGAAACCTGTTGCGATGCTGGCATTGAAAGTGACATAAGGTAATCTGCTAGAGCCAAAAGTATTTGTACTCAAAAATACTTTATATTCAGCTAATAAGGCAATAGTTAACCCTAAAACAGCCAGTATTGACGCTATGATGATGGGTAACAATGGCTCAGTATCAGCTCCTCAGGTGGTTTGGTGATAGATAAACTATACTTGCCTTCTGTGAGTCACAGAATTAGCTTAGCAAATACCCCTTGTAGCTAAAGACCTATGGAGGCATTTGATGATGAACCTTGATAAGGATAAATCTAATATGCTAGCTATTCGCTATAAGAACACATTAATGGGATTAATGGCACTGTGCTGTTATCAAACAAGTCAAGCGATTGAACTTAACATAGGTGTTAGCTTCTCAATCCCTCCTTATATTATTCAAGAAACCAATAGCGGGTTCCAACTCGAATTACTTAACCAAGCTCTTGCTGTTAAAGGGCACACCACTTCTATCCATTATTTACCCTTGGCACGCACTTTCCATGAGTTCAAGGAAGGTAAACTCGATGGCGTCATCAACATTAAAGAGGGGTTGCTCGACAAGGCTTTCTACACCAATGTATTGATAAAATACCAAAATTGCGCGATTAGCCTCGAAGATAATAAATTTAATATCCATAGCATAGAAGACTTAAACAATAAACACGTCGTCGCCTTTCAACGGGCATCCTCGTTACTGGGGGAAGAGTTTGCCAAAATGGCTAAAGCCAATACTGGCTACCAAGAGCAAGCCAGACAAGTGCAGCAGGTTTATATGCTAATGAAGCGCAGGGCTGATGTCGTTGTAATGGATAACAATATTTTCAAATACTACTTAAAACAGGCTTATCTTGAGGGAAAGCTCACCAAGAAAGACTTAAAACAACAGGCAATTTGCCACCCCATATTCCCACCGACAGAATAC
>JBOFUF010000281.1:0-6558 GCA_051652445.1 Shewanella sp. | reverse complement strand
GTTATGGGGTGGATAGCGTTATTGTTAGGCGGGTGTATCGGCTATGTTAAGCGGCTGGAAATGTAACCCAGCTGCGCGATGAAGAAAAATTAGGCAACTATACCAAAGTGGGTATAGGGTCACAGTCTAATATGTAGTTAAAAGGTAAACTAAAAACGTGATCTGCGCTGGTTGAGCATTTTGTTGTTGCCTCAATAACCCATGTCATCCATGATCATATCTTGATGGTGTCATCAAATCTTATTATCCACTGCGTATAAGCTGAGTTTTGAGCCTTTAACATGCATAAAATCACCTCCTACTTAATGTTAGATGAGCAGGCTAAGGAATTAGTTGATCGTTTAAATGGCATAAAAATAGCGTTAACATTTTCTGAAACCGCCGTGCTAGTGCTGTTGTCATCAGAGAATGCCATTTTTACTAAAGAACAATTATTAGCGGCGGGCTGGCCTGATAGAGTGGTGACGCTGACATCGTTAACTCAATGCGTGAGCACCTTGCGTAAAAAGCTTGAGCTTTATACGGATGTGCAGCTTAAAACCGTGGCGCGCCGTGGCTATCAGTTGCATGTGTCGGAACAATCCCGAGTAAAAATGTTAGCGATTAACGATGCCGAGGCGATCCGCGACGCGATTGTCGATGTGTCTACTCGCACCAAAATTATCGGTATCGCCTTGTTGTGCGCCATTATCACGCTGATATGGTACGTAAGTGACTATCATGGCGTGCTCAAGCATGTGCGCAAATGGCATGCTGATAAATTTATTAGCTTAAACGTTGGTGGTACCGAGGGGTTAGTGCAAACCCTGTATCTGGGCGGTGAAGAACACTTGGATCGGTCTTGGTGGCAAAAGCATTTAGCGCCTGAGGATAATCTTTCCCATAGCTTTAAATATTTCAGTGCTTTTGCGGCTACCGATGGTGAAAACTATTCCATGGCCATTTGCCCTGAAGTGAATGCCGCCGCTTGTGATGGCAGTTGGCTGATTAATATTAGCGCCATTGATGCCAAGCCTGCGGGCTTGAATATGGCCGAGTTTATCCCGCTTACCCAAAAAATGGAGCAGCGCATTCGTTACAATCGCGTGGTGCTGCCTGCTGATGATAAAGGGGTGGGAGAGCTAATTGAGCATAATTATCATGCGGATATTTATTTTCCGGTCGCCGGTGAGTTGTTGGTGCGTTCTGATTTAAGCATGTCATTGGTTTACGAAGGGGAAAATAAAGGCAAGTTTTATTCGACTTCGTGCGTGACGGATCAAGACTGCTTAACCACACCGATTAAATACACTATTCGCGGTGAATTTGAGCAATATCAAACTACGATAAATGACCTCAAGGTCGATGTATTTCATGTCACAGTGCAGCAAAAAGAGCTGACTAAGCCGGATGAAGTTAGCCCCTCGGCAATGCGTTTTTACCGTGAGATCCGCAAGCATGATATTCGTGATGAGGATTTATTTTATTATCGGATCTATCAAAATGATCACACTGCCGTGTGGATAGTGCCGCAAATGGGCAGTATCGTCGCTTGGACACACTACACTCAAGTTAAGCTATAGCGATTACCATTAAGATCACAAAAAAGCCGACCTTTATTTAAGGTCGGCTTTTTTGTGAGTGGGGTTTACGGCAATCCTAACCAAAGGTGTGACTGGATACTCAGTTGCAGAGAGGGGCAAAAATACCCGCAGCTAAGTCGGGGCTGCAGGTTTAGTTTACGTTTACACTCACCCAACAAGATAAGGTTGCGTGCCTAAGCCCAGTGTCTATTGGCCGTATTTGCCGATTAACTGGCCCAGAAATGCGGCCACATCTTTATCGGTCCAATCAATATAGCCACGAATAAAGCCCACCAGATTGCCTTTGGCATCAAATAAGTAGTTGGCAGGGACGACTGTGGTAGGCAGAATTTTCTCCACACTCTTATGGGGATCTAACCAAGTGCTGTAGCCGTTAAAACCATGCTTGTCCAAAAACGGTCGCACATCTTGGATGTCAGCATCGATGGAAATTGGCACGATATTGAGTCTTGAACCTTGGTACTTTTGTCGTAATTTATCCAGTTCAGGGATTTCACGTAAACAAGGGGCGCACCAGGTGGCCCAGAGATTAACTAAGGTTAACTTACCTTTATATTGAGAAAGAGCCTGCTCATTTCCCGCTTCATCAGTAAACACCACTTCAGGCATGCCGCGGGCATTTTGCATTTCAACAAAGCCAGTTAATTGAGTGGGTTTCTTCAATGGCACGCCGGTGCTGTAGAGTTTATTGCCCAGCACATGGGCTTGGCTGGGTGAGGCAACGAGTCCACTGCCGGCTAATAGCATCAAAGGGATAAGGTAACGTTTCATTGCAAATCCTAGAAGTTTAATGAGAAGAGGTTGATTTACGTGCGATAGAGGCGAGGCAAATACCGACGCCAAGCACTAATAGCAGTAAAGGCCCTAGCCACAGGACCAGGGTGGCGGGTTTAAATTCAGGTTGATAACGGATTTTTTCACCGTAACGCTGCACCATGAAATCCACAATATCCTGCTGACTCTTACCCTCATCTAACAGGGTAAATATTTGCGCTTTGAGCTCATGGGCGATAGGCGCCTGTGACTCAAATAAGCTTTGATTGGTGGCCATGGGGCAGCGCAGTATTTTGCTGATCTCAATGGCTTGCTGCTGATGCAACAGTGCTGCGGTTGCCCTGTCAGTCGCGGCGTCTTGGGCCATCACCCAATGGGTCGAACTTAAGCCTATGAATAGGATGAGGATCAACATCAGCAGTCTAAGCTGCGGTGAACGATAAATGGACGGCATTAGGCCTGACCCTCCTTGGGGCTTGAGGATGATAGTTTGGTGGCCACCGCGCGTGCGGGCCAGGCGGCGATGGCGCCGCCGAGCATCATCAGCAGTGCGCCGAGCCATATCCAGGTGGCGAGCGGTTTATGGGTAATGCGGATAAGGTATTGGTCATCGCTCAGTTGTACCCCCATGGAGACATAAATGTCACGCCATAGACCGTGGTCTATCCCGGCATGGGACATTTCCATGGCATTGCTTTTGAAGGTTTGGCGTTGCGGTCTGACGTAGCCCAAGATGATGTCGTCATTGGCGCCATCGCGGATACTGATGTTGGCTTGTATCGCATCAAAACTGGCGGTGTGGACGTTTTCCGTGCTTTCGTAAACAAAGATATAGCCCGCGAGTGGCTTACCTTGGCCGGGGCCCATTCTGAGCAAGGCTTCTTGTTCGAAAAACGACACCGATGACGCGCCAATGATAGTGACCGCAACCCCGAGGTGAGCGAGAAACATGGCCGCAAAGCGTTGCTTGGAAAGCTGGCTCGCGTCAGCGCTGACGGCCGTCGAGCCGACATTTGCACCGACATTTGCACCGACACTTGCGCCCACAGTGGCCGCCTTTGGCGCCAGGGTGCTGTGGGCTTGTTTACCTAAGCGCAATCCAACAAGGGTCGTGAGGAGCAAGCACACCAATATCCACAGCGCGGCGGCGGTGCCTAAGAGTAAAAACAGACTGCTACCGGCGGCGGCTTGTAAGCTAACCCAAAATGCGCATGCTAGGGTGCCCATACCCAGCATCACCATGGGGATTATCCGTGTCGTTGAGGCTTGTTGCCATGCGACGAGGGGGGCAATGCCCATTAGCAGTGCGATGACAAAGGTCAGCGGCACAAAGATGGCGTTGAAGTAGGGCGCCCCTACCGATAGCGTGCCGAGGTCCAATAGCTCATAAATGAGCGGGTAAAAGGTGCCGAGTAATACGGAGAAGGCTGCCACGACTAACACCACAATCCCGAGTAACAGCAGGGTTTCTTTGCTGAGCAGGGCAAAGGCCGTTTCTCGGCGTAAGTGATGGGCTTTTAGGGCAAAAATAAACAAGGCGGCACCGACAAACAGCACCAATATACTCAGGATGGACATGCCGCGGGTGGGATCGGCGGCAAAGGCGTGTACCGATTGCACTATGCCCGAGCGCACTAAAAAGCTGCCGAGTAAGCTGAGTGAAAACGCTAATAGACACAGCAATAAGGTGGTGATGTTAAAGCCTTGGGTGCGCTTCGTCAGGACGATAGAGTGCACTAAAGCGGTCGCGACCAGCCACGGAATGAAAGACGCATTTTCGACAGGGTCCCAAAACCACCATCCCCCCCAGCCGAGTTCGTTATAGGCCCACCAAGAGCCAAAGGCATTACCACCGGTGAGAAACACCCATGCTAATAATATCCACGGCTGTAAATAGCGGACTTGGCGGCGATTAAACTCGCCACCCAGCAGCGAAGCCAGTGCGGCGGCAAAGCACACGGTCAAGCCCACATAGCCCAGAAACAGCATAGGCGGATGAATGATAAGGCCGATGTCTTGCAGTATGGGATTAAGATCGCGGCCTTCAATCGGGATATTGGGCAGCAAGCGGGCAAAGGGGTTGGAGGTGAACAGTAAAAACAGGTTAAAGCCGAGAATCACCAAGGCTAAAATGGCCAATAGGCGGGCAAAATAGCGCGCATCTTGATGTTGTTGACTCTGGGCTTGTGCGCTGCAGTGCTCAATGCGTAAGCGATAACTGATGATAGTGCCCCAGAGTGCAATGGCGAATACCCAAAACAGCATTGAGCCTTCATGGCTTCCCCAGACGGCGGCAAATTTAAAGCCGATGGCCAATTGGCTATTGGAATGATTGGCCACATAGGCAACAGAAAAGTCATCGGTAATAAAGCAATAAATAAGGCACAGCAGGGCGCCCAAGATAGCAAAAAAGCTGGCGCGAAATAATAACGGGCTTAATCCCATGAGATAGGCATTGTTACGCGCTATCCCGATGAGGGGCAGCGTGGCGGAAAAGAGCGCTAATACGGTGCTAATAATCAGCAGTAGATGGCCTATTTCGGGCAGCATTAAGGTCATGGTGTATTCCTTGGAATAGCGCTCAGGCGATAGTGGCTAGCCATGAGGATTCGATTATGTGCTTGAGTGTGTAGCCGCATAAATGAACATTCAATTTAACCCGGCACGCTAAGTATTAGTTGGGGGTGTTTAACATTCCCGTATGGAGCAGGAGGGTAGTTGAGTTTGGCGGGTAAAAATGTGATCGATTTCGTTATTAAGATAGGCATTGACTAATATGAGGGTTTTTTAGCTGCAGTTAGCTATTTTTAGGTTTTTTTTGATGTAATAAGGTTAATTTAGAATGTAAAAAACCGTCTGCAAATATTAAGCATAATATTGTTTTAAAATGGTTTTTTAGCGTTTTAGGTGTTTTTATATGTTTGTAAAAAATTAGTGTGCTCTAGGTCTGATTTTTAATCCATTGTCTGTTTCATTATGGCGCCACTGGTCAATTGTTTGTGTCATTCAGTGAACAGTTAGGTTCAGTGAAAAATATAAAACTAATGATAATTAGGAGCGAGTGATGAATCGATGGAAATCCAAAGCAGCCTTAGGTGTGCTGTTTTGTTTAGGTACAGGAATGAGCGGCACCACAATCGCCGCCGATGCAAAGGCGGATGGTAAGGTTGTTCCTGGCTATGGTAATAAGCAGCAATCTTCTTATACCCAAGCAATTATAGCGAATCCCGATACTACGCTAGAGACTCGTGGCGTCCAAACGCTGCAGGATTTTATCGTAGCTGAGCAAGAGCTATTTGACTTTTTATTTGAAAACCATCCTGTTTTTAAATATGACGCGGCCGGTCGCTTAAAAGGGACTTATAAAGTCAGCGACCGTGGTGAGGAATATTTAAAAGAAGGTAGCGCGCTTGCTTATTCCAAGTACAACAAAGAAGTTAACCCTAACGATGGCACCGCGGTTACTTACAGCGACTATACCGATGGTAAGCGTCCAATGGCGATGCAATACCGTTTAGGGGAAAAGTCAATTTTAGATTTCCCGAACAAATTTGTCGGCCCAGAAAAGTGTGGTGAGTGTCACGCTCCTGAGTACGAAAAATGGAAACGTTCACGTCACTCTAAGACGATTCGTTTTCCAGGTGAGCATCCAGAAGTGGGTAATGACCTGAAAAAAACCATGTATGGCACCAAAGATACCTCGATTTTACCAACAGGTATTACCCCGGATGCTATTTATGCCACCGTAGGTACGCCTCGTACTAAATACGGTTTTATCGATTCTTGGCTCGTGCGCGGTACTTACCATGTTAAAGACGGTCTGTTAAAAGACGGTACTGGGACTATGGTCGCCGGTGGTAACCAATTCTCCCGTGGTTGGGCTGAATGGTTAACGCCTGAAATGGCTAAGAAAATTCAAAAAGTAGTCCCTAACTTCCCAACCAAAATGGAAGATTTTGGTGCAAGTGGTTCACACCAATGGGGCATGAGCTCATACGGCGCGAAATACGAGAAAGAATTCCTGTTCCAACCCGCCAGCTCTTACTGTGAAATGTGTCACTCCTTCAAGTTTGACTTTCAAAGCCAAGAAGAGTTTTTTGCTGCCCTGGGTAACCCCAAAGAGCTGCAAAAGCACACTGTTTCCAAAGGTATTACCTGTGAAGAATGTCATGGCGCTGGCGGTCACTTAGATGGCGGTGTT
>JBOFUF010000280.1:0-22856 GCA_051652445.1 Shewanella sp. | reverse complement strand
ACTATGGATTGTCAGCAAATTTGATGTCACTCGGCGGTTTAGCTGTGGCGATTGGTATGTTAGTCGATGGCTCTGTGGTGATGGTGGAGAACATTTTCAAGCACTTAACCCTCGCTTCTAAGGGGCAGTCGGATCGCCGCCATTTACCCGAGGCGAGGGCGCGTGCCGATGGTGAGGTCGACCCCTATCACAGTGAAGAGGATGGCGCTAAAGGCAGTGGCGATGTCAGCGAATCGAATATGGTTATTCGGATAATGCTCGCGGCAAAAGAGGTGTGTAGCCCAATCTTCTTCGCTACCGCCATTATTATCGTGGTGTTTGCGCCGTTATTTGCCCTCGAAGGGGTTGAAGGTAAGTTGTTTCAGCCAATGGCGGTCAGTATTATTCTGGCAATGATGTCGGCACTGCTGGTGGCGCTGATTGCCGTGCCAGCCCTTGCCGTGTATCTGTTTAAGCGCGGTGTGGTGCTCAAACAAAGTGTGCTATTAACTCCCTTGGATACGGCTTATCGTAAGCTACTGACGGCAACGCTCGCGAAGCCAAAGGCGGTGATGCTGGGCGCCTTGTTGATGTTTGGTTTGAGTCTCTTGTTACTGCCAAGGCTGGGTACCGAATTTGTCCCCGAGTTGGAGGAAGGCACGATTAACCTGCGGGTAACGCTGGCACCGACGGCGAGTTTAGGTACTTCGCTTGAAGTGGCACCTAAGCTTGAGGCTATTTTGCTCACATTTCCCGAGGTCGAATATGCCTTGAGCCGTATTGGTGCGCCTGAACTGGGCGGCGATCCTGAGCCTGTGAGTAATATTGAAATTTATATTGGCCTTAAGCCTATCGAAGAGTGGCAGTCAGCAAGCTCGCGGTTTGAGCTACAACGTCTGATGGAAGAAAAACTCAGTGTGTTCCCCGGACTCCTGCTCACTTTTTCGCAGCCGATTGCGACTCGGGTAGATGAGTTGCTCTCTGGCGTAAAAGCCCAGCTTGCGATCAAAATCTTCGGCCCTGATTTAGCGGTACTATCACAAAAAGGCCAAGTACTGACGGACTTAGTGGCAAAAATCCCCGGTGCCGTGGATGTGTCATTGGAGCAAGTGAGTGGTGAGGCGCAATTGGTTGTACGGCCAAAGCGTGAGCTATTGGCACGCTACGGCATCAGTGTCGATCAAGTGATGAGCCTTGTCAGTCAAGGCATTGGCGGCGCCAGTGCTGGCCAAATTATTGATGGTAATGCCAGATACGATATCAATGTGCGCCTCGCGGCCGAGTTTCGCCAAAGCCCTGATGCGATTAAAGATTTACTGCTCAGTGGCACCAATGGCGCGACAGTGCGCTTAGGGGAAGTCGCCAGTGTTGAAGTGGAAATGGCGCCGCCGAATATTCGCCGTGATGATGTGCAGCGCCGTGTGGTGGTGCAGGCCAACGTGGCAGGGCGCGATATGGGCTCGGTTGTAAAAGATATTTATGCCCTAGTGCCAAAGGCGGATTTACCCGCGGGATATACAGTGATCATTGGCGGCCAGTACGAGAATCAGCAGCGAGCGCAGCAAAAGTTGATGCTAGTGGTGCCGATTTCTATCGCCTTGATTGCCTTGTTGTTGTACTTCTCCTTTGGTTCATTCAAGCAAGTGTTGCTGATCATGGCGAACGTGCCCTTAGCCTTGATTGGCGGCATAGTGGCCTTGTATGTCAGTGGCACTTATTTATCTGTGCCGAGTTCCATCGGTTTTATCACCTTATTTGGGGTGGCAGTGCTCAACGGTGTGGTACTGGTGGATTCTATCAATCAGCGCAGACAAAGCGGCGAAGCACTCTATGATTGTGTTTATGAGGGCACGGTTGGGCGTTTGCGTCCGGTGTTGATGACAGCACTGACCTCGGCCTTAGGTTTGATCCCGATTTTATTGTCATCGGGTGTCGGTAGTGAAATCCAAAAGCCCTTGGCCGTGGTGATTATCGGCGGCTTGTTTAGCTCGACGGCGCTGACCTTATTGGTATTGCCGACCTTGTATCGCTGGCTATATCGCATTGATAAGCGCATTGATGAGCTTGAGTCGCTACAGATTAGCCACAAGTAAGCCGTCATCGTGGGCAATAACTTGTTATGTTTTGGGTTATTGCTTTCGTTGTAGACAGGGCTATCACATTGACTAAAAATCAGTGAGCTAAAGAGCGATAGATGGACTAGTCTTAGGGGCGACATTAAGGACATTCATTTCTGGAGAACATTATGATTGCGGTCATTTTTGAAGTCATCCCGACAAAGGAAGGCAAGGAAGAGTATCTGCACGTGGCGGCTGAAATGCGCCAATATTTAGAAGGCCGCAAGGGATTGATTTCGATCGAACGTTTTCAGAGCTTAACCGACGATGGCAAAGTACTGAGCCTGTCGTTCTGGGAGGACCAAGCTTCTATTACCCAATGGCGCAATCAGATGGCGCACAGCATTGCCGAGCAAACGGGAATAATGCCTTGTTTGTTTAACTCTTATCGCATTCGGGTGGCAGAAGTCGTGCAAGATTACAGTGAAACTGTGCATGTTGAAGCTGAGTAATCACTTCTCTCGCTGATGTAAAAAACTAAACCCATCGAGTTCGATGGGTTTTTTTAGGTTGTGCGCTTTAGATGATGGCTTATTTTTCTTGCTGAGCCTTTAGTAGATCGCGGATTTCAGATAGCAACTCTTCTTCTTTGGTCGGTGCTGGTGGCGCTTTTGGCGCATCTTCTTCGTTGCGTTTGAGGGTGTTAATGGCTTTTAAACCCATAAAAATGGCGAAGGCGATAATGGTAAAGTCGATAATAGTCTGAATGAATTTGCCATAGGCAATCACCACAGAAGGCGCATCGCCTTGAGCTGCCAGTAGCACTATGCTCAAATCACTAAAATTCACTCCACCTAGGATGATACCAATGGGTGGCATGATGACATCGGCCACGAAGGACGAGACGATTTTGCCAAATGCGGCACCTATAATAATACCCACTGCCATATCCATCACATTGCCACGGGACGCAAAAGCCTTGAATTCTTTAATTAAGCTCATAAGGTTTCTTCCAGAATTGAGAGTAAAGGTTAAGTTATACCATTCGATTTGTATCAGCCAAATCTAAGGTATTTTGCAGCAGGTTACTTCTCCAAGCTTATAGGGGCTTATTGATTAAGGCAATTCTGTCATTGAGGATTTATTTTTGGGCTAGGATTTATTTTTTACCTGGTAACAATTGTTTCATTTTTATATGTGCTTTTTTTGCTTAGATGTGTCCGATAAAGCCGCGTATGCACGACTAGGATTAAGTGCGGTTTTTTTATGATCACAGTGCTGTGGTAGACTCAAAGCTCTTTTTCGATGATGAGCAAAAAGGTAATATCGTGCAGTGGGTAAATATTACATTTAATCAATTAGATGCAAATGCCTTATACGACATATTGAAGTTAAGAGTCGATGTATTTGTGGTCGAGCAGGCCTGCGCGTATCCAGAGCTTGATGATAAGGATAGGCATCCAGAAACCCAGCATTTAATGGGTCTATCGCCAGACGGGGAACTGCTTGCCTACGCGCGTATTTTACCGCCGGGATTGAGTTATCCTGAGGCGAGTATTGGCCGCGTGGTGGTATCGCCACTCGGGCGAGGCAAAGGACTCGCAACGCCATTAATGCAGCATGCCATTGAGTCGGCAGGGGCGACTTGGCCCGATGCCGGGATCCAAATTGGTGCGCAAGATTATCTTAAAACCTTCTATCAAAAGCTCGGTTTTGTCGCCTGCTCTGAAATGTATTTAGAGGATGGTATTCCTCATTTGGATATGCGCTACCAATGAGCATACATTAGCTATTCATATGATCTGTCAATATGAACTATTAACAGGTATAAGCATTCAACGTAAGCCCAATAAGGAACTGAGATGCCGACTTCAACAGACTATAAAATTAACCAACAACAAATTGCCTGCGTAGCGAGCTTTTTGGCTAAAGAGGGTAAAACTGAAGCGCTGATCGCCGCGCTGGCGAGTTTAATTCCTGATACGCGCCGCGAAGCGGGTTGCATCCGCTACGAACTCAATATTAGTCGCGATGAGCCACGCCGTGTGACGTTTGTGGAGAAATTTGTTGATATTACGGCTTTCGATGAACACTGCGCTAAAGACGCGATTCAGCATTATTTTCACCAAGTGATGCCCGAATTAGTTGAGTCATATCATGTGGAAACTTACCATCAAATCGTCGTTTAATCATGTGACAAGGCTGTGAAATGCTTGCAGTGTAGATGAATGAGATTGAGCCTTTCATCTACACAGTCGTCATTGATACCGTGATGAAATATAATTATTTTCGCTGCTTGGACGCCTATAATGCATCAAGTCGATGGTTTAATTTTTATTTAGAAAGGAATGTTAGCAAGCATTCTCCAACCTACTTCTTCTTTAAAGAGTAAAAACAAATGACGTCAATATATCGAAATTGGACGAGTCATGCCGCAAAATTACCAAGTCCAATGGCAGGGCTAGCTTTAGCGATAGCGAGTCTTGGTTGGACTTGGGAGAGTATGGTTCCTGAACTCAATGGCCTCGGCCAGTTAGTTGGAGCCGCTATAGCCTCGGTATTATTGTTACTCTTGCTGATAAAATTCACCCTTCATCCTAACATTTTGAAAGAAGAACTCAGTCATCCCGTTGTTGGTAGTGTTATTCCCACCTTTGCTATGGCGTTAATGATAGTCTCTAAAATGCTGGGGCACTATCTGCCAACAGCGGGGTTAACCCTCTGGTTAACGGCAATAACCATTCATTTGATATTTTTGACCGCATTTATTTATTTCAGAGCTATCGACTTCAAATTAGAACACATGGTGCCGAGCTGGTTTGTGCCCCCAATCGGGATTATTGTGGCTGCCGTTTCTTATCCGGCTTCAACATATCATTGGATAGTGGACGCAATTTTAATTTTTGGCATCATTTCTTACTTAATCATGTTGCCATTAATGCTTTACCGATTAATTTTCGGTAATAAAATTCCTGATGCCGCCAAACCGACTATTGCCATTCTTGCAGCCCCCGCCAGTCTGTCGTTGGCAGGTTATTTAACTGTGATTGATGAACCCTCCATTGCCTTAGTGGCTTTACTGCTGAGCCTAGCCATATTAATGACCAGTGTCGTTTATTTCGCTTTCTTTAATTTACTTAAGTTACCCTTTAGCCCAGGTTATGCCGCTTTTACATTTCCAATGGTGATCGGTGCTGCCGCATTATTTAAAACTGCGACTTGGCTAGAACAATTTAGCGGGCAAGAGCAGCTCGTGATATGGATTCATTACTTGGCGGATATTGAATTATTGATTGCCACTATTGTGGTGATATATGTATCGCTTCGTTATCTATTACATTATCTCCCTAAAAGAGCAGAGTAATTGCTGTCTCTTCTACACAAATAATTAGTAAAAAAGCAGAGTAAGTGTGTAACTGTTTTTAAAGCCTTGCTAAGAGCAATGGTCAAGATCTTTTACTGCCCTTCGCTTCGCGGGGGCAAGACAATACGGCCATATTGATTATTGCAGGCTGACTTCAAGCTTGTTCATCGGCTTTAATGACCTGTCGTTGCTTGAATCTAAACGCCCCGATTCGATTACGTTTCGTTGCTTTAACATGAGTGGCCGGATTGTGTTGTTGGCTGCAATCCCAAGAGAGCTATGTCCCATCTTTGCCACTAATTATTTAACAAGAGAAATGAATCCTTTGGGTTTAATCGCTAGTACTGAGCAATTTAATTTGGAAAGAATCGATTCTGCTGTATTTCCTATTATCAATCCAGGAATGCCTGTGCGGGCCACAGTACCCATTACCACGATATCTACTTGTAGCTTTTCAGCCAGTTGAGGAAGTTCATGAGCCGCTAAACCTTGCACTAAATGGGGCTGGGGTGAAAGGTAATCATAGGATTTCTTATCTAGTTTGCTTTTTAAATAATCCAAGAGCGTTGCCATTTTACTACGACTTCTGTGATACTCGTTTTCCAATAACTGGCGCTCTAGTTTTTCGGGTTGCTCAGCCCATATACTCATAAAACCAGCTTCAGGTGTATCGTATGCACTGACTACATGTAGTGATGCAAAATCAGAAAGGGCTAGCGAGCTGGCTAAATCTAATATTTCCTGATTTAAAGAGTTATTTCCATCTTCATTCTCATAGTCATTTAAATTTACTGCCGCCATAACATTTTGGTAATTAGATTTTTCATTTGACTTCATTAACCAAGTTGGACATGGGCATTTACGCAATAGATGCATATCATCACTTCCAAAAAGACGGTCTAACCAGCTATTTGGTTCGATTTCTTTAATAACCAGATCAATATTTTCCATCTGTACCGTATTAATGATATCGATGTAAGTCTTGCCTATTTTAAGCTTAGCGTTAACAGAACAATGAGAAGGGAATAATGTCAGCAATTCATTTAGTTTAATTTCTTCATGCTCTAGTATCTTTTCCTCTATCTCTTTCTCATTTATGCCTAGTAGTTTACTGTAGGCATTCAATGAGGGCTTAGGGATGATGCGTAATAGTGTTAATTGAGCTTGATTGTTATTAATAACAGATATTACTCTGGCTAGTGCTTGTGGGTTTGCCTCTCTATGAGGATGCATCACATATAATATTTTTTTAAATCGATTCATGAGACATCTCCTTTTTGTTGTTGGATTAGGCGATGAAGTAATAACTCTGCCGCTCTATCTGCTGCATCTTGAAAGGGCTCTAATACAAGGTCGATCCCCAACTGTGATAATTCTTCAGTTTCTATACTATTATGTGAAACTGTGGCCAATTTACCGGTGAAACCTGTTGCTCGAGTGAGTTGTATTATTGTTTTCCGTGTATCTTCTAAAGTTAGGCCTGTATGGTATTGTGGCATTGTAGTTACAATCCAGTAGGCCTGCCTAAGTGGCAGTTCAGCTATAAACTCGGCATCTGTTACATCTCCGTATTCAGTATCAATGCAGAGTAAGCGACATTTTTTTATGGCTGTTGGATTGAAGTCGACACCAAGTACTTTCATGTTATTATCTTTTAAACGTGACGCAATTGCCGTCCCTAAACGTCCTAACCCAAAAATAATCACTTGATAATTTTCTTTGATTGAATGCCTTGAGGGTTGTTCACGAGGAGTCCCTGCTCTTTCAAATATTCCCAATAAAGGCTCGCATACAGCATAAAGCTTGTGCGAGAAGGTAATCATGTAAGTTGATGCTGTGATAGTGACAATACCGACTAATGTGACTAGTCCCAAAATGTCTTGCTGGATATGGCCGATGCTTATACCCATTGCAATAAAAATTAATGAGAACTCACTAATTTGCGCAACGGTAAGGCCAGCTAAGAAACTGGTTCTTTTCTTATAACCCATTAATCCCATGATAATTAATACAATAAGAGGGTTCCCTATTAATACAAATAAGGAGAATATAATGGCCGAATAGATATGCGCCCCAAGTTGAGATAGATCTAAAGTTGCTCCAAGAGCAATAAAAAAGAATAACAATAGGAAATCGCGCAGGGGGCCTAGTCTTGCTGCAATACTTTCGCGGTAAGGAGTTGAAGCAAGCGCAATTCCAGCAAGCAGACCACCCACTTCCATTCCTAAGCCTAATACGTCACAAACTGCAGCAAATAGTGTCGCTTGGGCTATTGAGTATATCAGCAATAATTCAGGTACTTTTGCCAGTTGTTCTGTGAGTGGATTTGCTAAATATCTTACAAATATAACGACAAACAGTACTAAGCCTATGCCTGAAGCTGCCACTTGCATTATTGATGTGTTTTGAGTGTCCGTATGACCCTGATCAGCACCGATGCCAATAGCGGCTAAAACAATCATTGCAACCACAACCACCAGGTCTTGAACGATTAGGAAACCTAATGCTATTTGTCCATGCAGAGAATCAATTTCTCGTTTATCGGATAAAAGTTTGACTATGATAATTGTTGAGGAAAAGGTCAGGGCGACAGCAATATAAATGCTGGTAATATGGTCTAGCCCTAGGGCTAATCCAATAAAATAACCGACTATAGAGGTGAAGATGACTTGTCCAAGCCCTGTGAGTATTGAAACGCCCCCAATGGATTTAATCAGTTTTACATCCAGTTTTATACCAACGAGGAAAAGTAAGATGGCAATACCTAATTCTGAAAGTAAATTAATTTGCTCCTTAGAATGTACTATATCCAAAACTGAAGGGCCTGACAGTAAACCGACAACGATAAACCCAACAATAAGAGGCTGACGCAAGAATATACCAATAAAACCAATTATGGCGGCCATAACCAATAGTGCGGCAATTTCAGTAAATGAAGAATGCGTTATAATCTCAATCAAAATGCCACTCCTGCATTAACATAATGGTTACCTTTTGTTACGATGTTACACCAATAAAATTGATTGTGCTTGTTATTTATAATGAATTTAACGAGCCATAATGGACGCTCCCGGTGAGTCAAGATAATACTCTGCTCACCGAAGGCTTTTTGGCCTTAGTTTTCTATTCTATTGCTTCACTCTTATCGTTGCTTTTGATGTGCTCATTTACCGCTAGAAGCGGTTGTACTGCCCTGATGTTTATAAAGAGGCGGGCTTAACAGTCTAGCTGCGCCCCTAATGAAATCCGTACCATTGCGCCTTTAATTGTAAAACACCCATGCGGATTAGGTTTTCCCTATCCTTGGCCTATTCGGGCTAGCACTGGTTGGACTGAGCCATTTCTTCATCGTTAACAACAACCTTGGTGAGTATTTAAAGTGCTATCTTGCGGCTCTTATCACCCAGTCGGACTCGGAGTCCTTGGCTCGACCGAGCTGTGCAAGATAGCGACAACAGTGTTAACAAGTACCATGGCTTACTCCTTGGTGCGCAGCGTATTGCGGAGCATAAGGCACTTGTTTTTGTAATAAAATCCACATTAGTCTGGCGAGTCGATGAGCGGTGGCAACGACAGTTGTGCAGATGCTTTTTCGGCTTCTTAACTGCGTTATCCAACGGTTTAAATCATCTTGCTTTTTACTCGCATGACTGACGACGGTTCTGGCGCCATGAATAAGCTGTTTACGTAAGTAGCAGTCGCCTCGTTTGGTAATACTGCCATTGACACTCTTGTTGCCTGAGGCGAATTGTTGTGGGGTTAATCCTAGCCAGACAGCCAGCTCTTTAGGGGTATTGAAAGCTTGGCCTGCGCCAATGGAAGCGGCAAACGCTGAAGCGATAATGGGGCCAACACCTGGAATACTTAATAGGATTTTGCCATTAGGGTCTTGCTCGACCAGTTGTTTTATCAGGCGGTTAATTCGCTCTAAGCGGGTACTCAAAGTTTGATACTCATCCCAGAAATCATTGGCCATTAACTTGATGATAGGCCGCTGTGACTCATCACTAATGATATCCCACATGGCTCGCTCAAACGCACTGTGACCTTGCGGAAAACAAATCCCAAAATCCACTAACACCCCACGAATTTGATTGGTGCAGGCGGTTCTTTGTTTTACCAAGCGCTCTCTGACGCGATGCAGCATGAGTATCTCTTGCTGGGCTTCAGTTTTAATCGGCACGAAGCGAATGCTGGGCCTAAAACTGGCTTCATAAATCGCCATGGCATCATTTTTATCGTTCTTACTGCCGCGCACAAACGGCGTGACATGTTGGGCGGGGATAAGCTTAACTTTGTGCCCCATGGCAAGAAACTTACGCCCCCCAATAATGGGAGGAATAACAGGCCTCAAAGACCACATCACAGACTGGCTGCTGCGACATGAACTGGCTCAGCTGAGCGCGATTTAAGCGCTTGCTGAACACTTGTTTGGCGTGTTCATCCATCCCCAATAATTGAAATACATTTTTTGCCAAATTAATCGAAATAGTGCTAACTTTCATGGTGGACGCTCCTTAAGTAACTGTATGGTCAACATCAGTTTGGCGCATTGACGCCGTATTAGGGAGCGTCCATCTCATCACCCATTGTTAAATTTTCTAAAAGAGATGGTAGGCATCATTCAGGTTGCTTTAGATGGCTTACAAACAACACAAAAGCGACAGGAGTTCACCATCCCCTCGGAGTTGCCGCGGGGCATTTGCGTTCGTTGCGTGAGCGAGGCATGGATGCCGAGATAGCGTCAGTCGAATCAGGGACGAGCGTCTGACGCGATAGCATAAGAGCGCAAATGCCCAAGGGGCTTTCAACTCCGTTAGGGGCGTCTTGGAGCATCCGAGGAGGATAGGACGAGCAGTCCTCCTTGGTCGGGTGTGGGGTGAAGCCCCACGACTTTGATCCAAACGAAGTTTGGACAATTGTTAGTCTTGTCTCCTAAGACTTATTTTTAAGAAAATAACGACTCAATTCAAACACAGTTTTCGAAGCAAACAAAAAAGGCGCCTAAGCGCCTTTTCTACTATTCAGTTATGGGCAAAACTACCCAAAACCTCAGATCTGATTACAGCTCTCTGCTAGACAATCAGATCATACTCATCTTTGAGTATCTTAATAATATCTGCCTTTGGATTCGCTGGCAGTGGGATTGGGGCGCCAGTCACTTTCTCGGCAACGCCGGTGTAAGTGCGTGACACTTGCATCATGGCCTCAAGTGGCAGGTCATGGTCGCGGGCGAGGGCTTCACGCTCTGGCATTCTGTCTTTATTGAGCAGCACATCAGGATCGGGGAAATGATTGAGCAGGAATTGGCGGAAACCCTCTTTAGAGTTTTCTAAAATATTGCCATCGCGGTAGGCGGCGCCGTCCCAAATACGTGATGAGTCTGGGGTGCCAACTTCATCCATGTAAATCAGTGTTGAATTACCGTCTTTATCGGTGACATAGCCAAACTCAAATTTAGTGTCGACAAACACTTGATCAAGGTCGGCCAGTGCTTTTGATATCACTTTAAAGCCATCTTTTAACAACGTCTCGTACAGGTCGATATCAGAAAGCTTTTCAAAGCCAAAGGCTTGGTAGTTGGCTTCGATATCGGCTCGGCTGATGTTCACATCATCTTGGGCGGGCACGCCTGGGATGCCGGTTAAAATGCCCTTAGTCGATGGAGTGATTAACAGCTCAGGGAGCTGTTGATCTTTCTCTAAGCCTTCTGGCAGTGTGATGCCACAGAATACGCGCTCGCCCTTAGAGTAAGCGCGCCACATTGAGCCGGTAATGTACTGGCGGCAAATGGCTTCGACCTTAATGGGGCGGGCCTTTTGCACTATCCACACGAACGGGTGCGGGATATCCAAAATATGGCTGTCGGCGAGGCCGTTTTCGGCGAACAGTTTAAACCAATGGTTAGAAATCGCGTTTAATGCCGCGCCTTTGCCGGGAATGCCTTTGAGGCCGCCTTCACCGTGGAAGATACAGTCGAAGGCGGAGATACGATCGCTTATCACCATGATGGCGAGCGGAGTATCTTCGGGGACGTTATAACCTTTAGTGGTAATTAAACGGCGGCTGTCGGCATCGGTTAGCCAGTAAACGCTGCGAACTTTGCCGCTATGGACAGGGTTATCGGTACGGATAGGCAAATCGTTATTCACGGCTAATACGGAATCAGCAAGACTCATGACGAGTATTCCTTAGAATAGTAAGTGTAGGGATAAGGTTTTTATAAGTGTCGGTTTGCAGATGGATTCTGGCGTTAGCAACAGCCAGATTGATTGCAACCGCTTTATTATTCGCGCTTGGCTTAGGGCGTAAAGCGTTCAGCCAGTTTGCGGGATTTGATGTTAAATCTTGAACAGCAAAAGTGGTATTTTCGGGCGGTGTTTGAATGGTATTGGGGGGAGATAAGGCAAGGGATGGAACAAATGCAGGGCAAAGTTGGCACCACAGTGAAAGTGGTCTGCTAAAGGGGGTTGGCCCCGCGCCATTTTGCTCGAAAATGCTAGCCATTAATCCAAGATAACCTTGTTCTAGACTGCCGCGAAAAAGTGGCGACATTCTACCTTTTTTGACAAAATTTGCCACGGCTATTTGCATTCTTCTATGTCCTAACCTATGGGTATCGTCACTGTGTTGTATGGATTTCGTTTTGCAGCAGTGATGAGGTACTGGCGGTATCCAACCTCATCGTCCTGAGTTATCATGGTTTGTTAAGGGCTGGCAGGATGGGAAGGGTTATGTCGTCACAGAAAGAATTGTTGCAACGGGGGTTATTGCCACTTGCGCAACGCGCGGCTTTAGAGAGCAATAGTTTTTTATCAAAACAGTTCAATGGCTTGTCGGAATTAGCGCAGGAGTTACAGGCAATCGAGTTTGAAGATTGCTACTTTCAAGATTGCCATTTTAGCGAGAGCACTTTCCGTCAGTGCAAGTTTATCGATTGCCGTTTTGTGCGTTGCAACTTGAGTTTAGTGAAAGTGCCCCAGTGTCAGTTCAGCGGGGTGGAGTTTGAGGAATGTAAGTTAGTCGGTATCGATTGGACCCGCGCCGCGTGGTCACGTTTATCTTTTGCCGCGCCCTTTTCCTTTAAGCAATGTATTCTAAATGACTGTTCATTTTTAGCTTTGTCCCTTGATGAAATCACCATCGAAGAGTGCAAGGCCCACGATGTCGATTTTCGCGAGGGCAGTTTTAATCAAGCCAATTTCAGCTACACGGATTTTAGTCATAGTCTGTTTGGCCGAACTCAATTATTGGAGGCGGATTTCAGCGAGGCATCCAATTACGATATCGACATTTTTAATAATAAAATCAAAGGCGCTAAGTTCAGTCGTGATGAAGCCATTCGGCTGCTCAACTGCGTTGAAATTGAGCTGTTAGATTAACGGGAAACGTCAACTCATCTTTAGCCAAAGCCATGTGATAAAACATTTTTTATGTTTTATCACATGGCTTTTGCGTTAAAGATATCAAAAAACATCAAATTAGCGCTGCCAACATGGATGCCCATAAGCTCGATGCTATTCACAGATTTTTAGGCTCTTTTTAGCGCTTTATTGTCTTGGATCACACCCCTATTACCTATGTGGTTTACCACAATATCCGCCTACCTCTTTAGGGTTGATAATCACCTTGAATTAGGCAAGGCGCATTAACCCATCTCAATACTGGTTGTTAATGGGCCGGTCACTAATAACGCCAAACAACAGTAGTGAGCACACCTAAGCCCAGCCATCAACACGGCATTTAATGGGTGGGATGAGCGTGATGGAGGTAACCATGATAGATCTTAATAGGCGAACCTTTTTAAAGGGAGCAGGGGCGAGCAGTGCAACCTGCGCGTTAGCCAGTATGTTACCCGGCAGCTTAGCGGCATTAGAAAATAAGCAGCTAAAAGGCATGGGCAAAGAAATTGCCAGTATTTGTGAAATGTGCTCAACCCGTTGCCCGATTTCGGCGCGAGTGATTGAGGGCAAAAACGTCTTTATCAGCGGCAACAAGGCGGCTAAATCCTTTGGCGGTAAAGTGTGTGCCCGTGGCGGCGCAGGCCATAGTTTATTGTATGATCCACAGCGTATCGTTAAGCCACTCAAGCGAGTGGGCGAGCGTGGTGAAGGCAAATGGGCCGAAATCAGCTGGGAAGAAGCCTATCAACTTATTGCGGATAACCTGAATAAAATCAAAAAAGAACATGGCCCAGAGGCTGTGGCGTTCTCGTCAAAATCAGGTTCACTCGAAAAGCATTTGTTTCACTTAGCAACCGCCTTTGGTAGCCCAAATACCTTTACCCATGCATCGACTTGCCCCGGTGGTTATGAGATCGCGGCCAAGGCGATGTTCGGTACTAAATTAAAGCGTGATTTAAGTCATTCTAAGTACATTATTAACTTCGGCCATAACCTGTACGAAGGCATCAATATGTCCGAAACCCGTGGCATGATGGCCGCGCAGATGGACAAGGGCGCCAAGCTGGTGGTGTTTGAGCCAAGATTCTCTATCGTGGCCGACAAAGCCGATGAGTGGTTCGCCATTCGCCCAGGGACTGATGTGGCGGTTGCCTTAGCGCTATGCCATGTATTGATTGAAGATAATCTTTACGACAAGGCATTTGTCGCCCGTTATGTCGAAGGTTTTGAAGCCTTTGCTGGCGAAGTGAAAGCCTACACCCCAGAATGGGCAGAAATTATTTCCGATGTGCCAGCCAAAGATATTCGTCGCATCGCCCATGAATATGCCGCTAAGGCGCCCCATGCGGTGGTGGATTTTGGTCACAGATCCACCTTTACCACTGAAGAGTTTGATATGCGCCGCGCCCTGTACGCTGCCAATGTCTTGATTGGTAATATCGAGCGTAAGGGCGGGATTTATATCGGCCAGAAACCGAGTGATTACAACAAACTTGCCGGTGAAGTGGTGGCGCCTGTACTGGCAAAACCGGGCGTGAAAGACATGCCAAAACCGACGGCGAAACGAATCGATCAGGTGGAAGAGCAATACGCCATGATGTGGACAGCGGGCGGCGTTTACCAAACCGTTCTCGATGCCACCTTAAGCGCTGTGCCTTATCAGTTACACGGCTGGGTAATGTCCCGCACTAACCCCATGCAAACCTTAACTGACCGAGCGCGGGTGGTTGAAACCCTGAAAAAACTCGATTTTGTTGCCGTGTGTGATGTGTACATCAGTGAAACCGCCGCCTATGCCGATGTGATTTTGCCTGAGTCGACTTATCTTGAGCGTGATGAAGAAATCGCCGATAGATCCGGTAAAAACCCCGCCTATTATGTGCGTCAGCGAGTGGTTGAAACCTTAGGCGACACTAAGCCTTCTTGGCAAATCTTTAAAGATATTGGCGTGACTATGGGGTTAGGTGAATTTTACCCATGGGAAAATATCGAAACCCTGCAACTGCTGCAGGTGAACCGCGACACTGACCTGCTGCGCCGGATCAAAGACGAAGGTTTTGTGAGTTTTGGTAAGCCGTTGATGTTGCGTGAGCCTAAGCAGGTGGCTGATTTTACTCAAGCCTACCCAAGCGCACGACCCATGGATGACGATGGCACTTACGCCAGCGCGCTGACCTTTAAAACCCCAAGCGGCAAGATTGAACTCACTTCCGCGAAAGTCGAAGCCATGGCGCCAGGTCGCGGCATGATCCAGTTCCGCGAAGTGACGCTTAAAAAAGCCGATGAGCTGTACTTTATCCAAGGCAAAGTGGCGGTGCACACCAATGGTGCCTCTCACAATATCCCCATGTTGGCGAACTTAATGTCGGATAATGCTGTGTGGGTTCACCCCATCACTGCGGGCAAATTAGGGATCAGCAATGGCGACCCTATTCGCCTTACTAGCAGTGTCGGCTCCGAGGACGGCCATGCGTTAGTCACGCCGGGCATCCGCCAAGATACTGTGTTTGCTTACATGGGCTTTGGCTCCAAAAATAAAGAATTAGTACGAGCAACGGGCAAGGGGATCCACTGCGGAAACCTACTGCCGCACGTTACTGCTCCCGTGTGTGGCATGACAGTGCACACTACGGGCGTCACGCTGGCAAAGCGCTAATCGGAGGCTTAAATGAATAAACGATATGTAATGGTGCACGACGAGAATAAGTGCATCGGCTGCCAAGCCTGTAACGTGGCGTGCCGCAGTGAAAATGGTGTACCCGACAGCGTGACTCGTCTGCAAGTGCGAGTGGAAGGCCCCTTTGGTGAGATGCCGAATCTGCATTTCAAATACCACAGGGTCTCTTGCCAACAATGTGAAGATGCGCCCTGCGTTAAAGTGTGCCCAACGGGTGCAGCCTATGTGGGTGAAGACGGCATTATTTCGATCCATGCGGATAAATGTGTTGGCTGTATGTACTGTGTGGCGGCTTGCCCCTACAAAGTGCGCTTTATGAACCCAGAAACAAAAGTCGCCGATAAGTGCAACTTCTGTAAAGACACTCGGTTAGCTCGGGGCGAAGAACCCGCTTGCGTCACAGTATGCCCAACCGATGCCTTAGTGTTTGGTGATGCCAACGATCCTAAGAGTGACGTGGCTATGATGCTCAACACTAAAATCACTTATCAAGATAAAACCCATTTAGGCACTAAGCCTAGGGTGTATCGCGTTCCTACCAAAAGAGGGGGTATTTGATTATGAACAATACTTGGGGCGATCTGACGCAATATGATCCACTCACTTGGCACTGGGTTATCGCTGTCTACCTATTTATGGCGGGGTTATCCGCCGGCAGCCTATTAATTGGTATTGGCTTACGCTGGGCGAATAAAGAGCTCAATACTGGGGTTGAAAGCGGTATTTTAAAAGCGGCGGCCATCATTGGACCGGTGGCGATTAGCTTAGGTTTGGCTTGCTTAGTGTTTGATTTAACGAAGCCATTTCATTTCTGGCTGATCTTAATCCACTACAACTTCCAATCTGTTATGGCCATTGGGGTGCTGGCGCTACTCGCTTACTCACCTTTAGCCTTTGCTTATGCGATTTTGGTACTGCGGGATGACTTGCCGAAATGGGGCTTGGGTTTCCTCACACCTATCGCTAAGTTGCTTTTGCCGTTTCGAAAGCTGATTGAAGTGCTGCTGTTTATCCTCGCCATTGGCGTGGGGGCTTACACTGGTTTCTTAATCTCAGCGATGAATGCTTACCCTATGCTCAATACCGCGGTATTGCCTGCGCTGTTTTTAGTCTCAGGCTTATCAGCCGGTGCGGCAGCAAACGCTGTGTTGGCACTGTTGCTGTTTAAAACCGATAGCCACGATAAAACCTTAGCCAAGATGCACGGTTTAGAGTTGCCCGTGATGGCGATTGAAATCATGTTCCTGTTTATGTTGTTTTGCGCCTTGTACTTTAAAGGTGGCGCAGCCGCGGCGGCGTTAGCGTCTCTGACTACGGGTGTATGGGCTAGCGTATTCTGGATTGGTGTTGTGGGGATTGGCTTTGGTATTCCCTTGTTGTTTATGCTGCTTCCCGCCGCAACTCGCCACACTAAGGGGGCAATGATTATGGTTGCCTGTGCGAGCTTAACGGGCGTGCTGGCCTTAAGACACTTTATTGTTTACGCAGGACAAAGCTATTTAAGCTGAGTGTAAAACATATTGATAGATAAAGAAAAAGCACTGGCAATGTCAGTGCTTTTTTATTGTTTGACTGTTGAGATGATTTGCCAATACAAGCAGGATGCTTATTGGGGTAATAACTCGATAACCGACTTCACCGTCAACACTAAGGCGCTGATACTGCACAGCACTAACGTTGCCATCTTGGTCTTATCTTTATCGACACGGCCCACTAATCGACCTGCGACTAAGTAACCTAAAATCACTGAGGGGAGCAGCATCAACGACAGCCACAGATGTTTTAATTCTAATAAGCCTGTGATCGCTAAAATGGTCAGCGCAATCATAGAGCTAAAAATGAAGAAGGCCGACAGGGCTGCGCGAAACTGCGAGGCATCTTTACCGGACAATAAAATCGCCATCGGTGGGCCACCAATCGCGGCAATATTGCCAAAAATGCCTGAGACCACGCCTGCACCGAAAAGGGTTTTCTTATTCACAGGCAAGCTGAATTTATACAAGCTAAAAATGACGGCGACAATCACAATGGCGGCGATGGATAAACCGAGTATCGGCTGAGGCGCAAACAGCAATAAACTTGCACCGATAAAACCACCGGGCACGCGACCTAAAAGTGCATATTGCAAGCCATTGAATTCTAAGTGACCGCGCTCACGGAGTAAGGTCAACAGGGCAATGGAGAAACCCATAGCAATGATGGGTGCGGGGACGAGTTGTGGATCGACGATATACAACAAAGGGCTGGCAACCACTGCCAGACCAAACCCAATCAAACTTTGGGTTAAGGCGCCAAAAAACACGATCAGCGAGGCTAAGGCGAGCGTCTGCGGATCTATCATAGAAAACATGGGATTTCCTATATCCCCAAACAGCCTCAAGATGCACAAATGAATATCTTGAAGTCGCTTGGGTATAAACAACAAGGGATCGTTAACGATCCCTATTGATGAGCACTGTGATATGACGTTAAAAGCGACGGGTCGCTATTCCATGTCTTCCCACTCGATCCCCATTTCGTCCATTAGCAACTTGGCTTCGGCGGGAATACTGTCTGGGCTGTCTTTTGACAGATCGGCATCGTTGGGCAATGGCTGGCCAGTGTAGGCGTGCAAAAATGCCTCACACAACAGCTCGCTGTTGGTGGCGTGACGCAAATTATTGACCTGACGACGAGTACGTTCGTCCGTGAGGACCTTAAGCACTTTGAGCGGAATGGACACAGTAATCTTTTTTACTTGTTCATTCTTCTTGCCATGTTCAGCATAGGGGCTGATGTATTCCCCATTCCATTCAGTCATTGACTCACCTGTTATAACGCTAAATTCGGGGCAGATTTTAAACCCTTACAAAGAACAGTCAAATTATTGCTACTATTTCTTTGTCATTGCAAACAGATTTCTTTATGTTCAGACGTCTAAACGTCTTCATGCCTATTGACGATGGCGTTGGGCTTATGTAGATTCAGACGTCCAGACATCTCTATTAGTCTACCGAATTCAGGAGTCCACCCATGGCAGAGCGTCAATTAGCCACACTGGCAGTGCGTCAGGGTATCGAAAGCGATACTCAATATGGTGCCGTTGTGCCACCGATTTATTTGTCGACTAATTACGCCTTCGAGGGCCATAAACATCCCCGCGAATTTGATTACAGTCGTTCAGGCAACCCAACACGCTGTATTTTAGGTGAAGCCTTGGCGCAGCTAGAAAAAGGCGCCACAGGTATAGTGACCTGTACTGGCATGGCGGCCATCACCTTAGTGACGACGTTGCTCGGCCCGAATGACTTACTGGTCGTGCCCCACGATTGTTATGGGGGGTCGTACCGTTTATTTATCAACTTGGCCAAGAAAGGCCAGTTTAAGCTCATTGTGGTCGACCAAACCGACAGCCAAGCGTTAGGCGCCGCTATTGCACAACGTCCTAAGATGGTGTGGCTCGAAACCCCATCGAATCCGTTATTGCGGGTGGTGGATATCGACGCCATTGCGAAGGCGAGCCATGAGGTCGGCGCGTTGGTGGTGGTTGATAACACCTTTTTATCGCCCATCTTGCAACAGCCTTTACTACTGGGTGCGGATATCGTTGTTCACTCCACCACTAAATATATCAATGGTCACAGCGACGTGGTTGGTGGCGCTGTGGTCGCTAAAGACCCGCTAATCGGTGAAAGCTTGCATTGGTGGTCCAATACCTTAGGGTTAACGGGGTCGGCTTTTGATAGTTACTTAACCCTGCGCGGCCTGCGCACGTTAGCGGTGCGGATTCGTGAGCATCAAGCCAATGCCCAGCGCATTGTTGAGGTATTAACCCAAAGCCCAGTGGTGAGCAACGTTTATTATCCCGGGCTTACGGATCATCCTGGGCACGCTATTGCGGCCAAGCAACAACAAGGCTTTGGCGCTATGCTGAGCTTTGAGCTCAAAGGTGGCGAGGCTGAAGTGGTGGCCTTTTTAGCGGCGCTGAGTTTATTTAGCGTGGCGGAAAGTTTAGGTGGCGTCGAAAGTTTAGTGGCCGTGCCCGCGACCATGACCCACAGAGCCATGGATGCGCAGGCGCGCAGTGATGCTGGCATTAAGGACACCCTATTGCGTCTATCGGTGGGCATTGAAGATGCCGCCGATTTAGTGGCAGATATTCAGGCAGGATTAGCCGCCGTAGCGGCTTGTCAGTAGAGGAATAATAGATGGCACGTTGTCACTTACATAAATTTGGTGGCTCCAGTTTAGCGGATGCCGATTGTTATCGCCGAGTCGCCCATATCCTGTTAACCCACGGTCATAGTGATGATCTCGTGGTGGTCTCTGCGGCGGGTAAAAGCACGAATTTCCTGTATAAATTATTAGCGCTGCGTGATGCGGGTCAGCTATGGCAAGAAGAGTTACAAGTGCTGGCAAGCTATCAACAGGGGTTGATTGAGCAGTTATTGTCGAATGAACAAGCCCGCGATCTGCGTGAGCGTTTGACGACGGATAAAGCGCAACTTTTCAGCTTGTTGTCCTTGGATGCGCGCAACGAATACCAAATCAATCATGTGGTGAGCTTTGGCGAACGTTGGTCGGCACGCTTAATGGCGGCGCTATTGCGCGAATCTGGCGTGGCGGCAAGCCATGTGGATGCCTGTTCAATCTTGGTGGCCGATGAAGCCGCCGTGCCGCAAATTCGAATGTCGCAATCTCGCGTAAACGTGCAAGCGTTATTGGCTGCGCATCCTAATGAGCGACTGGTGATCACCGGATTTATCTGCGCCAACGAACGCGGTGATACCTTATTGCTCGGCCGTAATGGTTCCGATTTTAGTGCGAGTTTAATTGCTAGCCTGGCTGATATCGATCGTGTGACCATTTGGACCGATGTGGAAGGGGTGTTTAATGCCGATCCCAATAAGATAGCGGACGCTAAGCTTTTGAAAAGTATGTCACTTGCTGAAGCTGACCGCCTCGCGCGTTTAGGCTCGCCGGTATTGCATTGCCGCACTTTGCAGCCGTTATTTAATACCGAGGTGAGTTTAGCGGTGCGCTCAAGTTATGCGCCGCACACCGACTTTACCTTAATAGCCCCCCACAGTTCATCGGCGAGCGCGCCTGTGGTCACCAACCTTAATGCGGTGGTGTTATTCAGCTTTAAGCTTACTGTTGAGTTGGTGCGGTTATTGGATTTGCTGATTGCCGCCGGTTTAACACCATTAGCCCATTGGATCTCAGTCCATCACCGGGTAGAACTTGCCTATACCGTTGAAAATCAGAAGCAAGTACAAATATTACTCGCTACTCACGCCACCGCATTAGGGCTCTGCGATCAGCAGATCAACACGGATTTTGGCTTAGTCGCATTAGTGAGTGCCGATGCGGCGCATTATCGTCGCAGCTTTGCCCGTTTACTGAGTCGTGATGCCAAATCGTTGTTTAGTGACGCTTTAAGCCTAGTGACGCTGGTGCCGCATTCGCAAGTTAATCTGTTAACCCAAAAAGTTCACCGCCGCTGCGCAGGGCCGCGTAAACGTATTGGTGTCTTGCTGCTCGGTGTCGGTAATATTGGTGAAGCATGGATAGATTTGTTTAAGTCGGTTTCGCCATCACTGGGTCATGAACTCGAAGCCCGTGTGGAATTAGTCGGTTTAGTCAGTTCGAGTAAAGCCTTGATTAAACCTGCAGGTATTAATCTTGCCGCGTGGCAAACAGAGTTTAATACTGAAGCAACGCCTTGGCAGTATGAGCACTTGTTTGAGCAATTAGAGCAGGTAAATTGTGATGAGCTGGTGGCTTTGGATATCAGTGCTAGCGTCAGTTTGACGCTGCAATATCCAGAACTGTTCGAGCGTGGCATCCATGTGGTGAGCGCCAATAAACTCGCAGGCTCTGGGCCATTGCCTTTCTATCGAGCGTTAAAACAGCAATTGAGCAATCGTCGGATATTTTGGCGTTATAACGCCAGTTGCGGCGCAGGTTTGCCTATCCAACACGCGTTAAATGATCTGCGTAACAGCGGTGACAGTGTTGAAGCCGTAGGCGGGATTTTCTCTGGCACCCTGTGTTGGTTATTTGAAAAATATGATACTCGCAAGCCATTCTCAGAATTAGTGATTGAAGCCAGAGGGTTAGGGATTGCAGAGCCCGATCCCCGCGACGATCTCTCCGGTCGGGATATGCAACGCAAACTGCTTATTTTGGCCCGTGAAATAGGGCTTGAAATCGAGCTTGAGGATATTGAACTGCGCTCACTCGTGCCAGCCGCTTTGGCCGATATTCCGTTAGATCAATTTCTTGCCCGCATTGCCGAGTTAGATGCCGTTCTGCTGCAACAATATAGCGCCGCGGCCGAGCAAAATAAGGTGCTTAGGTATGTCGCATCACTCGAAAATCATCAGGGTGAGCTCAAGGCCGAGGTAGGGTTACAATGGATTGATGCCTACCATCCATACGCCAACTTAACACCGGGTGATAATGTGTTTGTGATCCGCAGTGCCTTCTACCAAGGAAATCCACTGATCATTCGTGGCCCAGGTGCGGGGCGTGAAGTGACCGCGGCGGCGGTGCAGTCGGATCTGACTCAAATTTGTCGTGATCTATTGCAAGAGTAATGGGACGACCTTGGGTGATAGTGACGCTATATTTCAAACCCGAGTGATTTTTCCGTGCCGCAACTCGCCTTGAACGTCGCTTAGGCTGCGACAAAAGCCAGTTGTTTTGTCGCTAAAGCCGTTTACGAACCAATGGTGCATGCCTGCCACGGTATATTGCCCGCCAAATTGCACCCATACAGAGGTGACAATTTGCTGGTGGCCTGCACCGAGGGTCAGTTTCATCACCGCTAGCTTGAACGTTATTTAATTTAAAATCATGTTTTTTCATTGATCTTTGGTATATAACTCCAAGATAATGAATAAAAAACAAATCTACAGGATGTTAATTTAATGGCAAACGTTTCAATGCATACACCTCCGCTGACCATAGTGGCTGATATTGGCGGCACCAATGCGAGGTTTGCACTCGCATCTGGTATGGATGCTCAAGTCCATCTCTCTCATCAGCACACCTTGGTCAGTGCCAAGGCCAGTGACTTGCTGAATTTAGTGCAGCAGTATTTAGCCTTATTGCCAGCAGATATCGCTATCAATGGCGCCTGCTTAGCCTTGGCTGGACCGGTGGTCGAGCAAAAAGTGCATGTGACCAATTTGGGCTGGACAAGTTCAGCGGCGCAATTGTCGATTGCGCTTAATTTCCCGGTATTACTGATGAATGATTTTGTGGCCTATGCCAATAGCATTCCAGCGTTAGACGCCGATCAGTTGTTGAGTTTGAAAGCCGGTACGCCTGTCAGTGAGGCGCCATTATTAGTGCTCGGTCCTGGTACCGGCTTTGGGGTCGCGGTACTG
>JBOFUF010000279.1:0-1498 GCA_051652445.1 Shewanella sp. | reverse complement strand
CGCCGTATCTTTAATGGCGCCAGTGACGGCAAGGCGATAGCTGCTCGCTTCGTTATCCACTTTGGGCCATAAAATACCTGGGGTATCCGACAGCACGATACCGTTACGTAAATTGATCCGTTGCTGGGTTTTCGTCACCGCGGGCTCGTTACCCGTTTTGGCAATGACACGTCCAGCTAAGGTATTGATGATAGTTGATTTCCCGACATTTGGGATCCCCATGATCATAGTGCGAATGTCTTTTTCGGTTTTATCGCGACTGGGCACTAGCTTACGGCAGAGATCAGGGATTTTTTTCACCATAGCGGCTTGCAGAGTCGTGATGGCCGTGGCTTTAACGCCTTGCTCACGCTCTAAGTATTCAATCCACTGCGCGGTGATCTCGGGATCGGCCAGATCAGACTTATTGAGCAGTTTGATACAAGGTTTGTCGCCTCGAAGCTGAGCCACCATGGGGTTTTCGCTACTGTAGGGAATACGCGCGTCCAGCACTTCGATAACAAGATCGACTTGAGGCATTGCCTCTTCAATCTCTTTGCGTGCCTTGTGCATATGCCCTGGATACCATTGAATTGCCATGATAACGCCTTGTCCTAAATAACTTAAAGAATGGCTATTCTACCTTGCTGGTGGCGAATGTCATAAAAAAAGCGCCCAAAGGCGCGTTAATTGCTTCATCTTTGACAGTCTGTCGGGATTACCACTGGGGGAATCGGCTGAATTAAGGCCTAGATCACCCCGAGTTCGCCCAATCTTTCCATCAGATAACTGTCGGCGGTATAGCGCTCCGATAGAACTACTGCAGGGTTTGGATGTAAAAATAACGGCAAAGAGATCCGCGACTTGGTTTTATCCGTACCTATCCGTACCTACAGGATTGATGACGCGGTGTGACGTTGACGGGAAGTCTCCGCCAGAGACTTGCTGCTGCATGTCACCAATATTAATAATAATGTTGCCAAAATCGCTTGGAACATCTAACTAAGTGCCATCTTTGGCTTCTGAGTTAAAAAAGGCTTGCCACTGAGTGAAGATGTCTTCCACTTAGCGCTGATCAATCGGATGATTAGATAAAACACCAAAGCCCGTTTCACGAAGATATTTAATAAATTGCTTTGTGCTATTTTAAGCATTAAATCAATGGTTTATAATTAAAATTTGGTTCATGCTTGTTATGTTGAGTGGTGATTTGACCCGCAACCAGTGTAGCCGTGCGTTGATGTGGGTGCAAATATTCAGCGACTGCTTTATGGGGTAAATTCTTTATTTTCAGTAGTTTACGAAGTCTCTTAATGAGCGCTGATTTAAACGCATCGATGAGGGCTGACTTCAGTGGCAAGATTTTAGCCGTTAAACTCGTTAGTATGGGCATTAGATTTGTTGTGACTGGATTGATATCAGCGGTAGTTGAAGCCGAGTGCAAGACATCTTGCTTGGAGTGGGTCTTATGTTGGCTTGCTTATAAATCAGCTCCTTACTCAATTTAATCAAAGAGTAT
>JBOFUF010000278.1:0-6045 GCA_051652445.1 Shewanella sp. | reverse complement strand
TACAGGCCTTTATCGAGCGAGGAGTAAAGTTTTTTATCTGCGTCATCATTGGATTGATTTTATCGGCAGCATTCCCGTGATAGAAGCCCTGCGTATCGCCCGCATATTCCAAATTCTACGCGTTATCCGCCTTATTCGTATGAGTAGCTCATTTCTACTACCGCTGATAAAGCAGCGCAAGCAAGCCACCTTGGCCAGCCTATTAGTTGCAATGGTAACCATTCTTACCATTGCGTCCATTATTATGCTGATCGTCGAAAATGGCACTGAAGGCGCCAACATTCAAACCGCCGAGCAGGCGATTTGGTGGGCCTTAGTGACAATTTCAACGGTGGGCTATGGTGATTATTATCCAGTGAGTACTGCAGGGCATATTGTGGGCGGGATAGTGATCGTCAGTGGCGTCAGTTTCTTTGGCGTTATGTCAGGCTATATGGCATCAGTATTTGTCGCTCCCGATGAAAACCAACAGCAAGAACGCGAAGAGGCTCATAAGGCTGAAATCAAATCAGAAATTGAACTGGCACTCGCTAGAATGGAAGCGAATCAACGACAAATGGAGCAGAATCAAGCACAAATGCTTGCTAAAATTATCGAGCTAAAACAAGCAGTAGAAGATAAAAAGCGTTAGTGATAAAGAGCTCTTACTCTACATCTTTTTCTTATACCAGATAGCGCAAATACTGGCACCAAGCAACGCTAAGATGTAGCTGACATGAACTAGTGAGCAGTATGATTTACTGCCCATCATACTATTTGCGCTATTTTATACCGCTACTTGCCCGAATATTCAGCAATACCTCAACAATGGCCAATTGCAGTTGACCATACTCAAATTGCTGCCAAAGTGATGATAATTGCGCAGCTAACCTAAGTGCATCAAGTTGTTCCAATAACGGCTTTTTTAATATACCGCTCGCCCATTGTGCATCATCCAGATCTGGTTGACTGGCGAACAAAGCACGAATAGCTTGTGCCTCATCGATAAAACCTAATTGCTGTTCGATATCACTGAAAAGTTGTAGCCTAGCCACATCCAGTAAATCAAACTGAGTAAAGATCTGGCGTAGAAAACGAATACTGTCACGCATAGCCCACCACAGCTCGACACGGTTCAGATCCGCTTGCGCCTCGGATATCATCGCCTCTAGCAGTTGCCAACGTTCAAGTGAAGTTTCAATGAACACGACCAGCACTTCGGTTAAGTCACTTTTTTTGCACTGCGTAACATTCATCGTTTCTAATGAAGGTAAAGGATGGCTTTCGAATGAACTGAACAAAAGAGGCTTTTGTTTACCGGATAATTCATAGCCTCTTTGCGCCTTCGACGCCTTACCTAGCCGCACGGGTAAAGCCTTTGCAACCTGACTGGCCAACTTGAGCAAGGCCAAGGTGTTACCTTGGAGCAATTCAAACTCTAACTCGCATAACGGCTCTTGTTGGCAATTAGCGGTGATCTCTCCAATATCGAGTGCAATTTCAACGACACTATCATCAATTTGAACATGCCAAGTTTGACGATAAAAATCAGTGTGAAAAATACACGTTAACTTTGATTGAATTAATCCAAAATCAATATTTTGTGGCCAAATAGAGGCAGGAAACAGGCTCAAGTTAGGGCTATCTGAATCAATAGTGACATTATATTCAGGCCGCGCATGAATACCGCCTACGACTTGACCCGCTGTTTTTATCGTCTGTTCTTTATGTTCGTCATAACCTCGAACTCTCAACCCCATATCCCAACGCCGTAACTGTAAATCTGGCGTATCAAAATACCCATTAGCTAAACGACGTAAACCTTGAGGGGTAGCGTTAACCAGTTTATTTAAGGCACTGATGAGGGACGTTTGGTCGTGTGGCAAAAAAAATAGTTTTAGTTCAATTTCTGCATTCATTGCGCTATTGCTCACTTTGTCATCAAAAGTTCATTGATGTGTCATATTTAGTTCATAATGTCATAAATGTGTCATAAAAAAACCGTAGGATTTGGTTTTGCAGTTGGTATATAACCCGTTAGAATAAATCTATCGTTTTTTCTGAAAAACACAGTTTCAATACGTGGACGCATAGGTTAACATGCGCCCGCTTTTCCAATAATGGAACAATCTAAATAGGTAAACGGCAATGCCAGTAAACTCTATTTTGGGCGTGTTTGCAAAATCGCCAATTAAGCCTCTTCAAGAGCACATGGACAAGGTATACGATTGCGCATCGTTACTCGTCCCCTTTTTTGAAGCCACTATCACAGGTAACTGGGACAGTGCAGTTCAATTACGTAAGCAAATCAGTTTAGCCGAGAAGCAAGGTGATTCACTTAAACGTGAAATTCGTCTTAATCTGCCAAGCGGTTTGTTTATGCCAGTAGAACGTACGGATTTATTGGAACTGTTAACTCAACAAGACAACATCGCCAATAAGGCAAAAGATATTTCTGGTCGAGTTATTGGCCGCCAGCTAGTTATCCCCTTGGTTATGCAAGTCCCCTTTATTGCTTACCTTCAACGTTGTGTTGATGCTGTAAGCCTTGCGAAAGAAGCCATTAATGAGCTCGAAGATCTGTTAGAAACAGGTTTCCGTGGCCGTGAAGTCGACTTAGTGGCAAAAATGATCAACGAACTCGATATCATCGAAGAAGATACTGACGATCTACAAATTCAGTTACGCCGGCAGTTATTTGCTATGGAGTCTGAATTGAATCCTATCGATGTGATGTTCCTCTACAAAACAATTGAATGGGTCGGTGGTCTTGCAGATCTTGCCGAACGCGTCGGTTCGCGTCTTGAGCTCATGCTCGCTCGTGTTTAATAAATAAGGTTATCAAGGTATCAATATGGTTGATGCAGGTATTGAGGTGGCTAACGTTTTAGTCACCAATGGCCCGTGGCTTATTGCCATTGCGGCGGCATTTGGTTTTCTGATGGCATGGGGTATTGGCGCTAACGATGTCGCCAATGCGATGGGGACCTCTGTAGGTTCAAACGCAATAACGATTAAACAAGCGATTATTATCGCGATGATCTTTGAATTTTCCGGCGCATTTTTAGCCGGGGGAGAGGTTACCAATACCATTCGTAGCGGTATTATTGATGCTAGCTATTTTACGGCAACCCCTGAATTGCTGGTTTATGGCATGATAGGTTCACTATTAGCAGCCGGTATTTGGCTTGTTGTCGCATCGGCTCTTGGCTGGCCGGTATCAACAACTCATTCTATTGTCGGTGCCATTATTGGTTTCGCCGCCGTGGGTGTTGGCGCGGAGTCGGTCGAATGGAATAAAGTGGGCGGGATTGTCGGCTCTTGGGTCATCACCCCCGCGATTTCTGGTTTTATCGCATTCTTGCTATTCCAAAGTACTCAAAAGCTCATTTTTAACACTGATGACCCATTGAGTAACGCTAAGCGTTATGTGCCATTTTACATGGCGTTAGCAGGCTTTATTATGGCCTTAATGACCATCATGAAAGGCCTCTCTCATGTTGGTATACATTTTTCAGTGGCAGAATCTTACATGTTAGCGGCTGTGGTCGCCGTGACTATCGGTACTATAGGTAAAATTGCTATTTCACGCTTACAAATGAGCGACAATGCCAATCGCCAAACGATGTATGCCAACGTTGAGAAAGTATTTGCCGTGCTCATGGTATTAACCGCCTGTTGTATGGCGTTTGCCCATGGTTCAAACGATGTTGCCAACGCAATTGGTCCATTGGCGGCAGTGGTCTCTGTTGTGAATAGTGGTGGTGAAATTGCCGCTAAATCCGCCCTTGTCTGGTGGATTTTACCTTTAGGTGCTGTGGGTATTGTGCTTGGCCTAGCGATTTTCGGTAAGCGAGTGATGCAAACTATTGGTAAAAACATTACTCATTTAACCCCAAGTCGTGGTTTTGCTGCTGAATTAGCCGCAGCTACCACTGTGGTTATAGCGTCAAGCACTGGTTTACCTATCTCGACGACACAAACCTTAGTGGGTGCGGTATTAGGTGTCGGTATGGCCCGTGGTATTGCGGCAATTAACTTAGGTGTTGTGCGTAATATCGTCGTATCTTGGGTTGTGACCTTACCAGCGGGTGCTGGCTTATCAATCATCTTCTTCTTCACGATTAAAGGCATCTTCAATTAAGCCGTCTCGCTAATTCGTTGCAAAAATCAAGCAGCGTTAGCACCTAAGGCTAGAAGGTCATAGGTAAGAAGAGAAGAAATGAGAAAGGTCATAGCATGGATGCCGTAAAGTTGAGGGAAGTCTATGACTTCCCTCTTGCATTACAGGCTTCAAATCCCTAGCATGTGCAAACTATTTCGTTGATGAGAATACAAAATTGTTTAGACTCCTGACTCTGGTAGGAATGATGTTGCTGTCTTCCAACCTGCTGGCCGAAGGCCAATCCCGCTACATCTCGGATAACGTGTTTCTTTATCTTCTCAATGGCCCAGGCACTGACTATCGTATTTTGGGTTCAATTGAAGCGGGACAGCCCATTAAACTTCAGGGCGAAACCCAAGGTGATTATTCAAAGATCATCGATCATAAGGACCGTGAAGGCTGGGTACAAACTAACTTGATCAGTTCGACTCAAAGTTTTCGTGAGCAAGTCCCGGTGTTAACGACTGAACTTAATCAAGCTAAAGCTAAGCTCGCGGAAGTATTGAGTTCAACGGATAACCATGCCGACGAACGCATTGAATTGAAAGCGAAACTGAGCGAGTTGGAGGCTAAATTCGCCAACGTAACTCAAGAACGTGATCAACTGAAAAATGCGGTAGATCGCACCGTCCAAGATGAGCGTTTTGAACTTTGGCGCCAAGGTGGATTAATCGCAGGCATGGGCTTAATCCTAGGCATTATTTTAGTGTATTTACCTAGACCACAACGTCGTAATAAAAATCGCTGGATGTGAGTCTGACACACAGAAAGCCTTAATTTACCTTCCCAAAGCCAGTGTTTTCAAACACTGGCTTTTTTGTCAATCAAGCGTTACATCAACTTATCAACAAGCCAATCAAACACATTTAACAATCCTTCACACTTTAGTGTTTCCCGTCACATTTTGCTTGTATAATCTGCGCGCGCAAACCTTCATATTGTATACAAAATATCAAATGCGTTTGGCGTCTCCCAATCTGTTTCAACAATAGCGCCCCAACAACGGCCAAGATGGAAGCGATAACTATGTTCAAAGCGAGTGAAGTGCTGGCAGGCCGCTACGATTCTGCCAATCTCGACGAACTGTTCAAAGCAGTCAGCGACAACTATATCGTCGATGAAGAACAATATCTGTCAGAGCTGATCAAACTAGTTCCCTCAAGTGATGAAGCGATAGCGCGCGTCACTCGTCGTGCCCACGAACTAGTCAATAAGGTTCGTCAATTCGATAAAAAAGGTTTGCTGGTCGGCATAGATGCCTTCCTGCAACAATACAGCTTAGAAACACAGGAAGGCATTATCCTGATGTGTTTAGCCGAAGCTTTACTACGAATTCCCGATGCGGCCACTGCCGATGCACTGATTGAAGATAAACTTTCAGGCGCTAAGTGGGATGAGCATATGAGCAAGAGTGACTCAGTGCTGGTTAACGCATCTACTTGGGGCCTAATGCTCACGGGTAAAATTGTCAGCCTAGATAAAAAACTCGATGGAACCCCAAGCAGCCTACTCAGCCGTTTAGTCAATCGTCTCGGCGAGCCCGTGATCCGCCAAGCTATGATGGCAGCAATGAAGATCATGGGTAAGCAGTTCGTGCTGGGCCGCAACATGAAAGAAGCCCTAAAAAACAGCGAAGACAAACGTAAGTTAGGTTATACCCATTCCTACGACATGCTGGGCGAAGCGGCGTTAACTCGCAAAGATGCCGAGAAATACTATACCGATTACGCCAATGCGATCACTGAGCTCGGTGCTCAAAGCTATAACGAAAATGAATCACCGCGGCCAACAATCTCCATCAAGCTGTCGGCATTGCACCCACGTTACGAAGTGGCCAATGAAGACCGCGTCTTGACTGAACTGTACGACACAGTGATTCGCCTGATTAAGCTGGCACGTGG
>JBOFUF010000277.1:0-6753 GCA_051652445.1 Shewanella sp. | reverse complement strand
CATCTTTAAGGATTTTATGATTGCGTAACACACCATCTTGCTTAGCCCCCAATCTTGCAATGGCTTGTCTTGAGGCTTGATTATGCCAGTGAGTACGAAACTCAACCGCTATCGCATCTAAGGTTTCAAAAGCAAAGGTCAATAACAGCAGTTTAGCTTCGGTATTAATCCCAGTGCGCTGGGCGCGTTTAGCATACCAAGTGTAACCAATCTCGAGCCGTCGATGATCACTTTCCCAGTTGCAGACTCGCGTGCAGCCGACAATTTCTCCTGACACCCTATCCCGCACCGCAAAAGGGAAACTCTTACCCTGTGCTTTTTCTTCGAGCGCTTTAGTGACATAGTGTTTCATCTCTGTTGGCTCTGGCACACTGGCAAACCATAAACGCCAGAGTTGACCATCAGTGACAGCCAGACTCAATGCCGCCACATGGGACAAAGATAAGGGCTCAAGTACTATATGCTCATCACTTAAACAAGCTAAGGTCTCTTCATCGCCCACAGTATCGCCTCCGTAAAATGATAGAAAAGTGTGCTGTTGCGCACACTTTTAACTAGCGTAACATTAAACGAGAATAAAAAAACACCCTATTTTCAGCATGATTGGATAAATTTATTCGATAGTCTGCTGCTTAAATGACCTAAAGCTTAAGAATGGAAAAAGTTTGAAGTAATGAACACAAAACCTTGAGTCCGGTTCAATATCGGCAGAGGTTAAAAACCATGCACACTGTTACTGACCCGAAACCAACCTGCAATGCTATTACGCTGAGCTAAGGTTTTAGTCACTTCATGGGGGAAACGTTCACTGAGAAAGATCACAAAACAGCCCATTTTAGGCGCTATGCGTTCAATCTCAATATCGGCTTCATTATAGATAATCAATTCACCACAATCTGCCGCCTTCCAATCAGGGTTTAAGAAAAAAACGGTGGTTAAGATACGATTTTGGCTACCTTTTAGCGCATCAACATGTTTCTTATAAAATGCCCCAGGTTGATAGACCGCATAATGGCTTTCGTAATCAAATAAGCCCATAAACAAACGGCGATTCAAGCCATTTTTGAGTTGTGTCATCAACTCAAGATATTGGGCGTCAGGTTCGTTTTGCTCTTCTAACCACTGTATTCTGTCACGACGGATCTCTGGGTTTAATTGCTGCTCGGCGCCGCGACCAATAGAAGCGGCTTTTAGCTCAACGACTTCCGTTGATTGAATTTTCTTCAATAGCACTTGGCTAATACTGTCAGGAACTAAGTCAGCGAAAAAGAGATAGCCTTTGTCTACCAAGGCATCAGCGATCACGTCCAGCATTACTTCACTTAATGGCGAAACCATAATACGACATCCAAAAATGGCTACGCTTTTGCTGTACTCAAGGGCTCAAGGAAGGATTAAGTGAGCCTGATTTTCGAGGGGCGTTGATAAGAGATATAATGCGCATATCTCAACAGTAAATTTTGCGAGAGTGTAGAGCAAGGAACACTGAATTACAACAAAATAAAATAAGAACAATAACTTAAAACAAACAAAGCCCTTGAGCCGTTACCTTTTTGACTGACGCTAAATACTTCAAACCGGGTTCCAAGTTTGATCCGTCACGTTTTCAGGCACGATGATAGCGGTTTACAATCGCGACAATATGCTCAATGTCTTGGCTTGCACAAGTGTGGGGACTTCTCTATTACCGTTATTTGCTATCAAGCCTTAGCGATTGAGCAAGACGACATAAAAGAAGCGGCCCGCGCAGGATGATTTATGGCGTAGGCGCAACTGGCATAGCATGCCAGCATTAAGGATAACAAGAGCTTATAGATAACGAACGTACTGACTACCGTCCTTTTGCGGTTTTTTGGGGGCTGTAACCGCTGGCGTTCCCATATACAAAAAGCCGACGATTTTGTCTTGAGACTCAAGACCTAAGGCAAGATTAACATTGGCATCAAAGGCAAAATCCCCCGAGCGCCAGACTGCGCCTAACCCTAAAGCAAACGCGGCCTGCTGCATCGCCATGGTCGCGCAACCCGCAGCAATGATCTGCTCCAGTACAGGGACTTTTGCATGTTGCTGGGTTTTCGCAACAACGGTAATGACCATAGGCGCACGCATTGGCATGCCCTTAGCTTTATTGACAAAATCCTCGTCGGCGCCACTCGCTTTAGCCGCTGCAACAAAGATATCTGCCAAGGTGTTTAACCCTGTCCCTGCTGCAATAATAAATTCCCATGGTGCTAACCCGCCATGATCAGGTACACGGATAGCGGCATCTAAAATAATTTTTAATTGACTCGCATCTGGAGCTGGCGCAATTAAGCGCGGGGTCGATTGGCGAGTGAGTAAGAGTTCAATAGCGTCCAATTTTCTATCCTAGTTCTAGATCAATTGCACCCAAGCATAACAAATTACGGTGCAATAGACATAAAAATCCCACCGAGGAGATGGGATTTAAGTAATTGAACAGGCTACTTAATTCCGTAGCGTTTAGCGATAAGATAATCTAGGCTAGTATAACGGCCACCGCCTAAGGTAAAGAGCGCCAACAACATAATAAAATAAGTGATAGCAAACTCAATACCATTGTTAAGCACCACCAGATTGCCCGAACTGGTCAACCAATCATAGTTTGCGTGTTCATGCAATATCGCTTTAGCCTTAGCCAGTTTATCCCCAGCGTCAATAACCCTATCGTTCGCCAGCCAAGAACTGCCATCGGCAATCGCTAACCAGCCATTGGGCCAATGCACAGTAAAGGCGGCGACCAGCATAGTGACCATCAAAGGAATAGAAATTAATCGTGTCGCAAGCCCAAGCAGTAACAAGATAGCGCCAAAGCACTCTGTTCCCGCCGCCAGTCCTGCCATTAACGCCGGCATTGGCAGACCTAAGCCCCAATCGGGATTGGCAAACCAAGCAACCGTATCGTCAAAGTGAGCGAGCTTGTTATAGCCTGCTTGCATTAACACTGGAGCAAGGTAAATCCTAAGGGTTAATGGCGCTAAGCCTTCTAAATAGCGGCTCATATTGAGCAGTTTTTGATAAAAGCATGCAAGTGGCATAGGGTCGCTCTTTAACTGATTTATTGCCTTGCTGTAATAGACCCTAGCAAGATAATAAATCTTTCATGGCTTAGTTTTTTGTACTGGCGTATTTTTCAATTGCTTCTTGATTCAATTCCTTGAGATCTTGAATGAGTCCACCCAACTTTTTATAAAAATGCTTAGATTGTTTTTCCGATAAGCTCCCATTCATCGCTAGCAGTAAAGTCCCAAATGCCTCAGTATTTTTACGTAAAATCACTTTATGTTGCTCCGATTTAAGCTCATCGGGTGCCGTCATCAGCAAGGTCAAGCGCTCGGTTAATAATGGTTTATCGGCACGCTGGCCAAGTGCCACCTCAAACTGACGCAGCCATTCGTGACGATATTCAAGCCACATATCTAAGGTCGATAAACGCTGCTGATTATATTGATGGATAAGTATTTTTTGTGCTGAATTTACACTGCCCAGCCAATCTTTAAATTGCTTTTGCAACCGTTTATCTGCGTCTTTTTGCAATTGAATCTGAGTTTTACCAGCAAACTCCTTCACTAATGCCTGTTCATCCTCCCGTAGCTTTTCAAGTATTGATTTTACCTGGGTATCAGTCAAAGACATGATAATAGGTAATAGTTCTGGCAAGGAAAACTCAAACACCCTAAACCAATGCCGCTTGGCAACATCCACATGTTCGACCCATAGCGCAGGTGTTAACGTATTGGTTTTGATGAGCCTTTCGACTTCAGTTAATTGTATTACATAGTGGGACAATTCTTGGGATTGATGCCAAAAGACAAACTTGTCAATGAGCGCATCGAAGGCTTTTTGTTGCGATTTATCTAAGGTAACGTAGTCTTCTTGCTCCCCGCCGATGGCCCAGTCAAGGAAACGGTAACTGAATTTAGTGGAGCAGGCACTTAAGCCTAAAAGACACACAAGTAGTATCACGCCTTTTTTCATACTGAATCATCCATCCTAGAACTGTTGCTAATATGATGCTTGAGCCTATATAAAGTGGCCTCTTATATCAAACAAGTTTGTCTAATGCAGGTTTCACTATATTCATTCTTTACCTACCATAGGTTGCTAATGGCGTAGCAATGCGTTCAAAAACCTAACAATATCCGCAGGGATAATCTAAGCGCATAAAATAATTATGATTTTTTGCTAATTAATGCCCAAAACTCATCAAAATATGCAAGATAGTCGGCGCGAAGATTGGGCTCTGTTTGTACAACCATCAATAATGCCCAGTAGCAAGCAAATACCCAATACATGTCTATGGCAGCAGGCACTGCCGTTACCGCTTGTGCAGTAACATAGGGATGCCCACTCAAATACTGTTTCACTAACTCGCTTTGCTGATGAGGCGTTAATGCATGGGTCGCTAACACTACGGCTAACTCACACAGTGGGTGCGACGCCGTTGCATACTCAAAATCAATACAACACAAACGGTGATTGTTGAGTAACACATTATGGGGATTAAGATCGCGATGGCAAAACTGCGGCTTGATGAGGCAAGCGGCGAAATCGTCACACCAATGTTGAATGTCGACTTGAATGGCAAGCAGTTTAGCCACCCGCTCATTCCAATCATTGGCATGAGTATGACCAATATTGTCACCGTGACTCAGCGACACACCATGACAAAATACTGACTCACTAAATAGCTCTGATGTTTGATAGGCCATTATTGTATGCTGATATTCGTGCCACTGCTCAGTGATACTCATGTCATAAGGCCCAGTAGGCAAATCGCGTAATTGCAGCAATAACGCTAATAGTAAACAATGGGCTTGGTTAGGATGTGTTGCTTGTGCTGCTGTTGGAACCGGTGAAGAGTTAAGCATCGATTGCCCCAGCACAAAATCAGCTGCACTGGTTTGGCACTCTAACGCTGGCCAGTGGATTAAGCCCTCGTTTTCAATATCGTCACTTTCAATATCATCACTTTCAATAAAATCACTGAGATAATAACGCTCATCTTCACTCACCCAAAGCAGTCGCGGCGCTAACTTAGCTTTGGCCACTAACTGCCAGTAAAAGCGCTCCTGCTGGCGGTTGCAAAAACGGTCCGCCGCAGGAGTATTTACCCGCAGCACATAGCACCCTGTCGCGGTAACAATCTTATAATTATGATTACTTAACCCGCCCGTAAACTCGTCAATACTGAGTACTTGCTTGAGCCCTGCACGATGGAGTATCGGGCAAAGTGCGTTGAATCGCTCGACCGATGAGCGTGGTAGCAAGACGTTGATATCGAGCATTAGCCGACTAATTTCAACGTGTTGGTTTCACGAGCGTCAGCTAACGCAGTACGCCACAGGAAATACCCCACGACCGCCAGACCCACATAAAGCACGAATAGCAAGGATGTCAACATCAAGCCTTTGCTGAGGTAAAGGTAAATCGACACTATGTCGATAACCACCCAATAAAGCCAATTCTCAAGTACTTTTTTTGCCACTAAATAAGTCGTCATCACGGCGAAACAGGTTGTCGCGGCATCAAGATACGGGAATGCGGCTTGGGTATACGTCGCCATACCGTGACCCACCAAAAGCGACATCACCCCCGTCGCTGCGATCAACTTTAAATGGGTTTTCAACGGCCATGTGGTCACGTTGACCCCTTGATGCTTATCGCCACCTTGGGTCCAGAGCCAATAGCCATAGAGCGCCATCGCCATATAATAGACGTTAAGCACTGACTCCATTAACAAAGATACCTTCCAAAACAACACAGTGTAAATGGCAGTACTGGCAAAGGCCGCCGCCCAGCACCAAACGCTCGCCTTCATCGCCAGCAGTAAATATGCCATCGCCAGCAATACCGCGAGGGCTTCCCATACCGTCATCACATGGACCTCACCAAAAGCCGTATTAACGCTCTCGACCAAGGTTAACCATAAATCTGTCATTGTGTAATTCTCGCTGCCTACTTGTCTTATATCGTGGTCAATCGTTATTCACTGTGGGCTAAATTCAGCTCACCGCCGATAAACTTACACACAAACACTGCCTTGCCCCACTTCTCATGGGCGGCTTGCATCTCGCAAGCCAGCATAGTCATCACATCGACATATTCGCCGCACACTTGGGTTGCCATCGCATTGGTCACGCGCTCGATATTGGGATAGCTATCCACCCGGCCAATAAACCACTTAATCGGATCGAGGTAATTTTCATTAAAGGGATACATGCTAATTTCTGCGGTCAGTTTCATTTTAATTCCTTGGTATGCTGCAGTAAGGCTGTAACCCAAACGTTGGGCTACAGTCATAACTTAAATCATTAGACTCATTTTAAAATGAGCTATTACATAAACTTAACGTTAAAGGTGACGCCAATCTGGCGTGGATCGCCATGGCGAATATATTGTTTTTCCGCCCAACCGTTATCGGGCTCATTACCAAAGTAGAAACCACGCACACCGTAAGCTTCATTAAACAGATTGCGGCCCCATAAATAGGCCGACCATGCACTCGCCTCATAACCTAGGCGTGCATTAACGATAATGTAGGGTTCAGAGCGGGATCCATTGCTGTCTGAATAGTAAAACTCACTTTTACCACTGAGGTTGAGGTTCGCAAACCAGCCTGAATTAGCCCGATAAGTCCCACCTAAGCTGTAGGTAAAATGGGGTGAATGGGCCAGTTCTCGGCCAGTTAAATCTACCTCAGTGCCATACTTGTCCTGATACTGGTAGTCACCG
>JBOFUF010000276.1:0-2668 GCA_051652445.1 Shewanella sp. | reverse complement strand
AATGGTATCGAGCCACCACGTGGTCTTATCAGCGTGAAATCAAGCAAAGACGGTCAGCTAAAACAAGTGGTACCCGATTTTGATACGCTCAAAGATAGCTATGAGTTGTTGTGGAAAATGCCAAACAACGACGGTTACTTACAGCTAGTGGGTATTATGCAGAAGTTCGTTGACCAAGCGATATCAGCTAACACAAACTATGATCCTTCACGTTTTGAAGGCCGTAAAGTGCCGATGCAAACCTTACTCAAAGATTTGCTGAATGCCTACAAATTAGGTGTAAAAACACTTTACTACCATAACACTCGCGATGGTGCGTCGGATTCTCACGATGACATCATCAATTTAGAGAAAGAAGATGACGGTTGCGCCGGTGGCGCATGTAAAATCTAGTCTTTAACGCTAACGCGGCTCTTACAAATAAAAAGTATAGGGATCCCCATTTAGACAATGTGGATCCCTATCCATTGGGAAAATAGCACCATGGCCTACTCTACCTTCTGTCAAACACCTAACGATGCCACCCGTGAACCGATGTTTTTTGGTCAATCGGTCAATGTGGCCCGCTATGATCAACAAAAATATGAAGTGTTCGAAAAACTGATAGAAAAGCAGTTATCTTTCTTTTGGCGTCCGGAAGAAGTCGATGTTAGTCGTGATAAAATCGACTATGGTGCATTGCCCGATCATGAAAAACACATCTTTATTTCAAATCTGAAATACCAAACCTTACTCGACTCGATTCAAGGTCGCTCGCCCAATGTGGCCTTTTTGCCACTGGTGTCGCTGCCTGAATTAGAGACCTGGATAGAGACGTGGTCTTTCTCTGAGACGATTCACTCGCGCTCGTACACCCATATTATTCGTAATATTGTTAACGACCCCTCGGTGATCTTTGACGATATCGTCGTAAACAAAGAAATCTTAAGCCGTGCGACTGATATTGCCGCTTATTACGATCACTTAATCCAGCTGACTCAGATATTTCATTTACACGGCGCGGGTACCCATGTTGTCGATGGCAAAGAAGTCATAGTCAACAGCCGCACCTTAAAAAAAGCCTTGTACCTGTGCATGATGTCAGTCAACGCTCTAGAAGCCATTCGCTTTTATGTTAGCTTTGCCTGCTCATTTGCCTTTGCTGAACGTAACCTCATGGAAGGTAACGCGAAAATCATTCGCTTAATCGCCCGTGATGAAGCTTTACACTTAAACAGCACTCAGCATATTTTAAGCATCATGCAAGGCGGTAAGGACGATCCTGAAATGGGTGAGATTGCTGCGCAGTGCCAGCAGGAAGCCTATGATTTATTCTTCAAAGCCGCAGAGCAAGAAAAGGAATGGGCCAAATACCTGTTCAAAGACGGCTCTATGATAGGTTTGAATGAACAGATCCTCTGCCAATACGTTGAGTTTATTACTAATCAACGGATGAAGTCGGTGAACTTACCGCAACCCTATCCTGAGATAACCAATCCATTACCTTGGATGAAAAACTGGTTAGAAAGCGATGCAGTGCAAGTTGCACCGCAAGAAGTTGAAGTGTCTTCATACCTTGTCGGCCAAATCGACTCAGCGGTGGATGGCGATGAGTTCCTCGACTTCGACCTCTAAGACACTCAAAAGTGACGTTACAAAATGGCATTAAAACAGTGACATCGAAAAAGCGGCCACAAAACCTGTTTGCGAAGGCGCCGATCGTGCGCCTTCAAGGTCAACCTGTGTTGCTCTTTACCGAGCAACAGGGCAGCTTGCTGCAAGCCCTTGAAGCCAAAAAGGTCAGCATCTTTTCAGAATGTCGCAACGGTTTCTGCGGCGCCTGCAAAACGCGGTTTATCAGTGGAAAAGTCCGCTACTTAACTGAACCTTTAGCCGAACTCAAACAGGATGAATGCTTACCCTGTTGTTGTGTTCCCACTGAAGATTTAGAGCTGGACCTATCTCCTGAAGGTGCGGCAGTGGTCACCAACTCTTCTTTTAAGACTCCATCTCGTGTGAAAGCAGATGTTTTGAAAAAATCCGCCAGTATCAGCCCAGTATTATGGCAAAAAGTCACTAAAACTAATGCAGTGTGATCCCTTATTAAAATCTTAAAAAAAAGCCTGAACATAAATTCAGGCTTTCAATATTTAATGTTTAGTGTTTAGTGTTTCGCAGAATACTTATGGCGTTGCTATAAACGCATCGCCAGCTCAGCGCCTTGACGGATTGCACGCTTAGCATCAAGCTCTGCCGCCACATCGACGCCACCAATCAGATGCACAGGCAAGCCCGTCGCTTTCATCTCATCCACTAAGGTGCGATTCGATTCTTGCCCCGCACACAACACGACATTATCGACCGCCAACACTTCAGCGGTTTCACCCACGCGAATATGCAGTCCTGCATCATCAAACTTGTCGTAACTCACGCCGGTTTTCATCTTCACATCATGCTGCTTCAGCACAAGACGGTGGATCCAGCCGGTTGTTTTGCCTAAGCTCTTGCCCATCTTCGAGGTTTTACGTTGCAGTAAATACACCTGACGATGATCGCTATTGTCAGAATGAGGCTCCGTCAGGCCGCCCGCATGCTGGTAAGTTTTATCTATGCCCCATTGTTGCAGCCATTTATCGGGGTTCAAGGTGCTCGACTGGCGCTCACACAAAAAGTGCGCCATATCGAACCC
>JBOFUF010000275.1:0-6351 GCA_051652445.1 Shewanella sp. | reverse complement strand
GACAACTTGCTATGCCACTGGTGGCAAGCTATCTAATGGCCATCGTGGTTGACCTTTTACCGCTAAATCTTCGTGCTGCCCCGCCTTTAAACGCTGTAATCCTGCAAAGGCAATCATCGCGCCGTTATCGGTACAAAACTCACCACGGGGATAAAACACTTGCCCCCCCAACGAGCTCATCATTTCTGCCAAGGTTTCCCGTAAGCGAGTATTGGCACTCACACCCCCGGCGATCACTAAGCGATTATAGCCTGTTTGCTTCAGCGCTCGGCGACATTTAATCGCTAGCGTATCGACCACGGCCTCTTCGAAAGCCCGTGCGATATTTGCACGCGTCTGTTCATCGTCAGGTTCGGCGGCAATGGTATTGGCGGTGAAGGTTTTCAAACCTGAAAAACTAAAATCGAGACCTGGCCTATCTGTCATAGGACGCGGAAATTTATAACCAGCAGGTAAGCCTTTTGCGGCAAGTTTGGCTAAACGCGGACCGCCGGGATAATCCAAGCCCATTAACTTAGCGGTTTTATCAAACGCTTCACCCGCAGCATCGTCAACAGACTCGCCTAACACTTCGTAACAGCCAATACCCTCGACCTTAACCAACATCGAGTGACCGCCCGAAACCAATAAGGCGACAAAGGGGAACTCAGGTGCATCTTCTTCGAGCATAGGCGCCAGTAGGTGACCTTCCATATGATGCACACCAATAGCAGGCTTGCCCCAAGCGAACGCCAGCGAACGCCCCACACAGGCGCCAACAAGCAAAGCGCCAATCAAACCTGGCCCCTTGGTATAGGCAATCCCATCAAGCTCGGCAACGTCAGTATTTGCATCTTTTAACGCTTGGCGGATCAGCGGCACAATTTTGCGTACATGATCACGGGACGCCAACTCTGGCACCACGCCGCCATAGTCTGCATGCAGCTTAACCTGACTGTATAAAGTGTGAGATAATAAGCCCAGCTCATCGTCATAAACGGCGATGCCAGTCTCATCACAAGATGTTTCAATACCTAAAACCCGCATGGTGTCTCATCAATTGCTAACTAAAGAGTGCCAATTCTACCTGCAAGCGCCACATTACTCCAGTCACACCGCCGACATATAAGACCCAGCAAAAGACGGTGCGCAGTTTTAGGGCTTTACAAGCCTAGGTGTCTCGGTATAAAATTCCGCACCATTTTAAATAGACTTGGTTCGAGTAATTGAACCAGAACAACCTACACCTAAGGGGTGATGGCGTATGCCAATTATTAAAGTACGTGAAAACGAACCATTCGACGTAGCTCTGCGTCGTTTCAAGCGCTCTTGTGAAAAAGCAGGTATTCTAGCCGACGTGCGTGCTCGTGAATTCTACGAGAAGCCAACTACTGCACGTAAGCGCGCAAAAGCAGCTGCAGTTAAACGTTTAGCTAAGAAGCTTTCTCGCGAAAACGCACGTCGCGTACGTTTATATTAATCTCATATGAGCCTAATTGATCAGCTAAAAGACCATATGAAACAAGCCATGTTCGCCAAAGAGAAGGTGAAACTGGGGACTATTCGTATGGCATTAGCCGCCATCAAACAGATTGAAGTGGATACCCGCGAATCTCTGACTGATGAACAGGTTATAGCGGTCTTAACCAAAATGGTGAAACAACGTCGTGACTCGATTGCTCAATTTGAAGCAGCGGGTCGTAACGAGTTGGCCGACGTGGAAGCAGCAGAGATTCAAGTGATTGAAGCTTTCCTGCCAACCCCTCTTACTGAGGCGGAAGTCGCGGCGCTCATCGATGCAACTATTGTAGAAGTAGGTGCATCCGCCATGGCGGATATGGGCAAAGTAATGGGAGCATTGAAATCTAAAGTGCAAGGACGTGCAGATATGGGCGCTATCGGCGCTTTGATCCGTGCTAAATTGCAATAATTAGCGTTTCACTGTATGAACAAGCCGTGCCTATGCGCGGCTTGTTTGTTTAAATTCGCGCAAGGCGACATTTTAAGCACTCAATGGCAATACCTCGAGATTTTATCAATGAGCTAATCGCTCGCACTGACATAGTCGAACTTATCGATCGTAAGGTGCCCTTGAAAAAGGCGGGTAAGAACTACTCGGCCTGTTGTCCTTTTCATAGCGAAAAATCACCTTCGTTTACCGTCAGTCATGATAAACAGTTCTATCATTGCTTTGGCTGCGGTGCTCACGGCAACGCCATCGATTTTGTGATGGAGTATGACCGACTAGATTTTATTGATGCCATTGAAGATTTGGCGGGCCAGCTTGGATTAGAGGTTCCCAGAGAACAAGGCACAGGCAAGCGGCATGATGACGGGTTAAGTCGTGACTTATATCAACTCATGGAAGAAGCGTGCCTTTACTTTAAAAACCAACTTAGACAACACCAAGATAAGCAAAAAGTGATTGATTATCTTGCCTATCGCGGTTTATCTGATGACGTAGTAGAACATTTTGGTATTGGCTTTGCCCCAGACGGCTGGGACGGCTTATTAGGCCGCTATCGTCAAAATCAAGATGCGCAGGATAAGTTACTCACGGCTGGTATGTTGATTAGCAACGACAGTGGTAAACGTTACGACAGATTTCGTGATCGCCTCATGTTTCCTATCCGCGACAGACGTGGACGAGTGATTGGATTTGGCGGCAGAGTTTTAGGTGATGGCACGCCCAAATACTTGAATTCACCAGAAACGCCCATATTTCATAAGGGCAATGAACTTTATGGTCTGTATGAGCTAAAGCAACGCTATCGCGATCCAGATAAAGTGCTGATCGTTGAAGGCTATATGGATGTGGTAGCGTTGGCGCAATTTGGCGTCGATTATGCTGTCGCCTCATTAGGGACTTCAACCACTGCAGAACAATTTCAGCTGTTGCTGCGCAGCGCTAAAGAAGTGGTTTGCTGTTACGACGGCGACAGAGCGGGTACTGAAGCGGCTTGGCGCGCATTAGAAACAGCATTGCCATTATTAAAGCCAGGCGATCAAGTACGATTTATGTTCCTGCCTCAGGCTGAAGATCCTGATTCTATGGTACGTAAAATTGGCAAAGAGGCATTTGAAACCTTAATGGATTCAGCCATTGCGCTACCCGAATTTCTGTTTGACACGTTAGCGACAAAATACGGTACAGATAAAGGCAACTTAGCGAAACAAGCTTTTATCTTAATTGAAAAAATTCAAGACACTGTGCTGCAAAATTTACTGCTTGAGAACTTAGCTCACAAGTTAGGAATGAACAGCTCAGAAGATATGAAAAAGAAGCTAGGTTTTAGCGTGAAAATAGCTAAATCAATGGCAAATAAAGGATTAAAAGGACGTGGAACACCATTGCGACTAGCCATCGCCTTGATAGTACAACATCCTCAACTGGGAATGGGGTTACCCTCACAACCCGCACTCGCCCACTTGCAGATGCCTGGCATTGAATTGCTACCACTGCTATTGGAGATGACTCGAGAGCACAGGTTAAACAGCGCACAACTACTTGAACAATTCAGAGAGCACGCTTACAGCGGCACTCTGCATAAATTGGCCCAATGGGACCATCAAGTGGCGGATGAAAACTTGCTCGAAAAGTTTAAACAAACCTTGGTTTGGTTGAACAATCAATATATTGAACAACGATATCAGGAATTGAGTTTGAAACAGACTCATACAAAAGAAGAAAAGATCCAGCTCTCGAAGCTGATCTCGGTCATGAAAGGATTAAACTGAGGCTAAAATGTCCTCATTCACGACCTCAGTGACTAGCACAGACATGTGCACACGACTATAATTGACGATTTGCGCGACACTGAGCTTAGGCTAAGTATCCGTCGTTGTAACAGTTTCCCAACTTGGATGATATCTATGGATCATACTCCGCAGTCGCAACTTAAGCTGTTGCTTGCCAAAGGTAAAGAGCAAGGTTACTTAACCTATGCAGAAGTGAACGATCACTTACCTGCAGACATGGTCGATTCTGACCAGATCGAAGATATTATCCAGATGATAAATGACATGGGTATCCGGGTGTTCGAAGAAGCCCCTGATGCCGATGACATGATGATGTCGGAAGACAACACCGACGAAGATGCCGCTGAAGAAGCCGCTGCGGCACTCGCTACAGTAGAAAGCGAACTTGGCCGCACAACCGATCCTGTGCGCATGTACATGCGTGAAATGGGTACCGTTGAGCTGCTGACCCGTGAAGGCGAAATTGTTATCGCCAAACGCATCGAAGAAGGCATCAATACCGTTCAAAGTTCAGTCGCCGAATACCCTCAAGCGATCGCGATGATCCTTGAGCAATTCGACCAATTTGAAGCCGACGAACTGCGCCTATCCGATATTATCTCTGGATTTGTCAACCCGGATGAAGATGATGTCGCGCCAACCGCCACTCACATCGGCTCAGAATTATCTGAAAAAGAGCTGGACGATGAAGATGACGAAGAAGATGACGACAGCAGTGAAGATGAAGAAGAAGGCAACAAAGGGCCCGATCCTGAAGAAGCACGTGAAAGATTCGGTCAACTCAGAGTCGCTTATGAAAGTGCATTAAAAATTATCGAAGCTAAGGGCCGTGAACATCCTGAATCGGTAAAAGCCCTGTTCGAAATCGGCGAAATTTTCAAAGAATTCCGCCTAGTGCCTAAGCAGTTTGACCGTTTAGTCAAAAGTATGCGCACTATGATGGACCGTGTGCGTGTTCAAGAACGTTTAGAGTTAAAACTGTGCGTTGAACAGGCCAAAATGCCGAAGAAAAACTTCGTCAAATTCTTCACCGGCAACGAAACTAACCTTGATTGGTTCAACACTGAAAAAGCGTCAACCAAACCTTATGCCGAAGGCTTAAGAATGGTTGAAGATGACGTCATTCGTTGCCGCAGCAAACTTGCCGCAGTAGAAGAAGAAACCGGCTTAGCGATTTCTGCCATTAAAGACATCAATCGTCGTATGTCAATCGGTGAAGCCAAAGCACGCCGTGCGAAAAAAGAAATGGTTGAAGCAAACTTACGTCTGGTTATTTCTATCGCGAAGAAATACACCAACCGCGGACTGCAATTCTTGGACTTAATCCAAGAAGGCAACATTGGCTTAATGAAAGCGGTGGATAAATTCGAATACCGTCGTGGTTACAAGTTCTCGACCTATGCGACGTGGTGGATCCGTCAGGCGATTACTCGCTCTATCGCCGACCAAGCACGTACTATTCGAATCCCAGTACACATGATCGAAACGATCAACAAGCTAAACCGTATTTCTCGTCAAATGCTTCAGGAAATGGGCCGCGAGCCTTCACCTGAGGAACTGGCTGAGCGTATGATGATGCCGGAAGATAAAATACGAAAAGTATTAAAAATCGCTAAAGAACCTATCTCCATGGAAACCCCAATCGGTGACGATGATGATTCGCACTTAGGAGATTTTATCGAGGATACCACCCTCGAATTACCACTGGATTCAGCGACTAGCGAAAGCTTGAAAAACGCCACCCACGAAGTGCTAGCAGGTCTAACCGCCCGTGAAGCGAAAGTGCTGCGCATGCGTTTTGGTATCGATATGAACACTGACCATACACTTGAAGAAGTGGGTAAACAGTTCGACGTGACCCGTGAACGTATTCGTCAGATTGAAGCTAAGGCACTGCGTAAACTGCGTCACCCTTCACGCTCAGAAATCTTAAAATCATTTTTAGATGAATAGGCCGTTATAAGCCTAAAGTCACCTAAGATGGATCTGAAGCCCTGCCCATGCAGGGCTTTTTATTGTCTATCCCAGCTCGGTTTATACACAATCATAGCATCGAAGCGTTAAATTTAAGTGACGAGAGCATTTAAGTTGATTAAGAGGTAACCAATTGAATCAATTGCGTGAACTTCCGCCCAAAACACGGGTGACAAGCGTAAGTAAGCTTAGTATACTTGCTCCCGCTTCAGGTAATGACGATTACCTTAAGTCGGCCCCTTAGCTCAGTTGGTTAGAGCACACGACTCATAATCGTTAGGTCCACGGTTCAAGTCCGTGAGGGGCCACCAATTCTGATAAGGCGTAGCAGGTTAGTAACCGCTACGCCTTTTTCATATCTGAAACTCAGCATTGGCAAGCCCTGCCTATATCCGGTAATGGGAATGTCTCGCCAATCGCCGAAAAGTATCAGCAAGAACTCATGCGCTAAATCTTCTTGGAGAGTGTAAAAAGATCTGTGTAAGTGGCATTCCATCACATCCTAGACTAGGCTTGAAAGGTTCCATAATCTCCTTTTGCCCTGCACTCCAACCTGTAGGGCCTTTTTTTTATTGGGCTACAGCCATTACCGCGCATCCACTAAAATCATTCGCTGCCGATGAAAACTCGCATTGTCAT
>JBOFUF010000274.1:0-2657 GCA_051652445.1 Shewanella sp. | reverse complement strand
TGCGGAGTCATCAAATAAGCATAGGCCTGATGGTGCGAGCGTCCTACGCGGCCACGTAATTGATGTAACTGTGCCAGACCAAAGGTGTCGGCGCGCTCAATAATAATGGTGTTGGCACTGGGAACGTCGATACCGGTTTCGATAATCGTGGTACAAACTAACACGTTGAATCTTTGATGGTAAAAGTCTGACATTACTCGCTCAAGATCGCGTTCACGCATTTGACCGTGGGCAACAACGACTCGCGCTTCGGGCAGTAAATCGATAATGCCTTGAGCGCATTTATCAATGCTTTCAACATTGTTGTGCAGGTAATACACTTGCCCGCCCCGGAGAATTTCCCGCAAAATGGCCTCGCGTACCGTTGCGGGATCCGATTCTCGCACAAAGGTTTTCACCGCTAAACGTTTGGCGGGCGGTGTCGCGATGATCGATAAATCACGCATACCAGACATGGCCATGTTTAAGGTGCGCGGAATAGGTGTCGCGGTCAGGGTTAAGATATCCACGTTGGCGCGCAGCGCCTTGATTTTCTCTTTTTGACGCACACCGAATCGGTGTTCTTCGTCGATAATCAACAGGCCTAAGTTTTCAAACTTGGCCTCAGATTGCAGTAGCTTGTGGGTGCCGATGACGATATCGACTTTGCCTTCTTCCAATTGCTGCAATACTTGGTTTTGTTCTTTGGCGGTACGAAAGCGTGACATCACTTCGGTGACCACGGGCCAGTCAGCAAATCTGTCTTTAAAGTTTTCATAGTGTTGCTGGGCAAGCAATGTCGTCGGAACCAGCACGACCACTTGCTTACCAGCGTTAACGGCCACAAAGGCGGCGCGCATGGCGACTTCGGTTTTACCAAAGCCCACATCGCCACAGACTAATCTGTCCATCGCGGTTGGGGATTGCATGTCCGCTAATACGGCGATAATAGCGCTTTCTTGATCGACGGTTTCTTCAAAGGGGAAGCCGCGGGCGAATTGGGCATATTCTTCTTCGTCAATCGCGCAGCTTTCACCGGGACGGGATTGGCGGCGGGCATAGACATCGAGCAGCTCGGCCGCGACGTCGCGGATTTTTTCAATCGCCTTTTTCTTGGCTTTTGCCCACGTCTCGTTACCGAGTTTATTTAAATGGGCGTCTTCGTCAGCGCCCATACTGTAACGACTGATAAGATGCAATGAAGACACTGGCACATACAACTTGTCGCCGCCGGCGTATTCTAATTGCAAGTATTCGGCGACCAGTCCACCGGTATCTAAGGTGACTAAACCTTTATACAGTGCGACGCCGTGTTCTAAATGCACTATGGGTTGGCCGACTTTAAGTTCGGCCAAGTTTTTAATTAGCGCATCGTTGCTTATCTGGCGTTGTTTCTCACGGCGACGTTGCTGTGAAATACGATGACCGAAGAGTTCAGTCTCACAAATGATGCTGATACTTTCTTTGGCGCTGATCTGCAGTAAACAACCGCGTGATAGCGGCGATACGATAAGGCCTAACTTGGTATCACTTTGAATAAAATCATCAAAATGGTTAAACAGTGCAGGTTTTAACTGAATTTTAGCGAGCAATTCCAGCAGCGCTTCGCGGCGACCCTCAGACTCGGCGCTAAACAACATGCGTTTGGGGCTGCTGGCATAATCTTGCAGCGCGAGCAGCGGTTGCTTTAATTTATGATTGGCGCTGATGTCGGGCAGGGTACTGGCGGCAATGACAACGGCTGTAGTCGTTTCAGTGCCATCTGTTGGCACTTGCATTTGATGACGTGGCAGCGGTTTAAAGGCGGCAAATAACTCTTCTACGAGTAAATACAGTTCTTTAGGCGCCAGCAAGGGCCGCAGCGGATCGACGCGTCTGTCTTGATAGCGATGTTCGACTTCTTGTAAATGCGCGCGCGCCGACTTTTCGATATCGCCTAAGGTGACCAGTTGCGTGTCCTTGGGGAGATAGTCAAATAAGGTGGCGGTGTCATCAAAAAAAAGTGGCAGGTAGTTTTCAATCCCTGCGGGCATCAAGTTACGGCTCACCAGTTGGTATACCGATTCGGGCTCTTTAACGATGACCTCGAAACGGCGGCGGTATCTTTGTCTAAAGCCTTCGATGGCTGAGCTGTCGGTGGGGAATTCTTTCGCAGGCAATAGGCGAATCGAGTCGACAGGGTGCAATGAACGTTGGGTTTCGGGATCAAAATGGCGAATGGTTTCCACTTCTTCATCGAATAGCTCGATGCGCAGTGGCATATTCATCCCCGTTGGGAAGATATCCAGAATCGAACCACGGATGGCAAACTCGCCATGTTCATACACTTGCTCCACCGAGTGGTAGCCAGTGTCGGTTAAGTGCTGGCGTACATCGTGTAACTTGTAGCTATCACCCTTTTTCAGCACAAACACGTTGGCGCTTAAATAAGCTTTGGGTGGCAGGCGTACCATCAAGGTGGCAACGGGCACAATGACGATATTTTGCTCAATTTGAGACAGCTGCGATAGCGTTTCGAGCCTTTGGGAAATTAAATCCTGATGGGGCGAAAAACTGTCGTAGGGCAAGGTCTCGCGATCCGGGAATAATCTGACCTTAATGCCTGTTTTACTGAGCAAATAACTTAGCTCTAACGCTAAGCTTAAGGCACTTGGCGTGTCACTGGTGACGACTAAGGT
>JBOFUF010000273.1:0-4663 GCA_051652445.1 Shewanella sp. | reverse complement strand
GATTGCCCACAAATGTTTGCTCACGGATTGACGTGCCCTTCTTATCCATCATAAACAATTGATAATCTACCGCAAGTTCCTGCACCAACTTTTCAAAACTGATGGTACTGACACTGATGCCCTGGTCAACAACACGGGTTTGTTCTTTCGTCATGCCCCGTGAAATATCTAACGCCTTCGCAATTTTGGTCAGCAAAGCTTGCTCGTGGAAACCGCCAATATGGCAAATATCTCGAGTATCGAAGCAGATAGTGCGGGAAAAATCCGAGGTACTTTCTAACACCAGATACACAACAACGTCATTTCGATGGGACTGGGCCACAAAAATCGTGTTCATCAAGGTATGAGCTAAAATCTCGGTGTGCGCCTCTTGGCCGACAGATGCCAATAATAACTGACTGTCAGTAGGTGCAGAACGGGCTCGTAAAACAAAGGCACGCATAGGTAAATGTCCTACTCAATAATGTCTTTAATGCTAAATGGCTAATGCATATAGTTTGTGAAATTGACGATTTCGCATTGATGATGTTTGCCTTTGGCTATACCAAAGTCAGCCTCATCACGCCAACTTAAACCTTAGTCGCAAGCAGCGTTAGTCATGTTGGTGGTGAAACAGGTATAAAACAAAAACCCCGTATAGCTATGCTAACACGGGGTTTTTGTTTTAACTTAACAGTTGATTATTTTAATAATTAAAAAACTAACCATTAAGCGTGTAATTTGGTCGGTATGAGAGGATTCGAACCTCCGACCCCTGACACCCCATGACAGTGCGCTACCGGGCTGCGCTACATACCGAATTTTTTAAGCTATGGGCTTATCAGCATTGATTTAGCTAATGAATATTAGCTATTACCTTTACTGCTTATTCACAATGACTTATCACCTAAGATACTGTTTATGGGGTTTATCTTAAGCGAGACAGCACTTTATCAATTGCCTCGCTACTGCGCAAGTGCTTCGTTACATCTCACTGACCAACTGCTTAGTTTCTATCCTAAACGCGACAATTTTCAGCAACTCGGATTGGTAAATGATATTTTCACGACTTTTGAGAAACACAAAATCATCTTAACAAACCAGTAAGTGATAATTAGCCAAGTGTGTGATCATCCGTTTTAAGCATCATCGTGGCGGTATCATGGTGATCATTGCCGCCATGGAATGACACATTGAGTCCTCACAACGGTAAACAGGCACAATGACAGCGATGCGACTCAAGCATCGTTCAGTTCGAGTGCATTTGGGCGAGTCGATAATCCTCTATACGCTGCAGTAGATAGGGAAAAAAGGGATTCCATTTCTGCCGCAACATTTCAGAAGCTGGCACGATATGTAAACCGCGCTCTCCCCGCGAAGCCGACGCACCAATTTGGACCCGATTTAAATTAGGCTGAATCACAGCACCATACAGCCCATCATCCACACTAAAAGGTAGTGCAACATGGGACAACGAATATACGCCTGCAGGCCAATACAAATCTAATTCGTGCACGTTTTGATCGCCTTGAGTAAGCACTTCATTCTGCGCGCCTATGCCCTGTATCTTTCGCCCCTGTTTATCTAGGCCAAAATACCGCGCCTGAACCTGCGTGGTTTCATGGCTGATATTTTCCACCACAGTGCCGCGGTAATGTAACTCAGTGGGATTAATGCTCGCCAATAAACCTGCGAGTGGATCATTGGATACCATCTTGGTATTCACATCGAGTCGATTCATATCGAACAGTACAAGCTCATGGCCCTTTTCGGGTAACATCTGGTACAGTTCCTGCACCACGGCAGCGGTTGAAACCGTTGCATCCACCACCGACTGAAAGGTCAGTATCGATGGGATTTGCGCGCGCTGCGGTGGCGTTAACCCCGCCAATAAGCCCTGATTACGCAGCGCTAATTGATAAACAACATCCACCGCATTGACCGCAAAAGAGTTGTACTTAAAGGGATCGTACTCCACTTGAATACTGTTCCATTGCAACTTATCCAGCGCCAGCAACCGACCTATTAAACTTTGCCAACGGGCAGCCGCCGCAATGGGAGTGAGACCTATGGCTGGAGAGATAAAAATCATCCCCTTATAATCAGGGGCCTTATCATGGCTGATGCGCTCTAACTCATGGTTAAGCGCGACAGCCGCTCCAGTCGAAAAGCCCACGACAAATAACGGTTTACCTTTGAGAGCTTGTCGCATGTGCGCGGTGGCCAAGTTCACCGCTGCGGTAAGATCTTGCCAATAAAGCTCAGTCAACCCACTTGGAATCGTGCCATGGCCGGGCAATCTCAAACCTAGCACATGGGCCTGACCTTTAAAATGTTCAGCCACATTGGATAAGGAATAGGGCGAATCTGACATGCCATGGAGCAACAAGACCCCAAACTCAGCATTCGCTACAGGCCATTCATAACTGCGATTCCAATTTTGTTGCCAATGAGCAGGATCAGACAAACTATTTTTCACATAGCGATTCACTGGCGAAACTTCAGTCGCAGGCAGTTTTTGCACCACTTTACGCTCAACTTCGGCGAACAACTTGTCCTCTAGGGCTAAGTAGTCATTAAAGTCGGTCAATTTGGTAGTGTAATCAAACTCATTTTTTAGCTCAACCGTATGCCAAAGCGACAGTTCAGGACGTGCATTAAGAAAGTAAACGCCTGTCGCCAGTAACGCGACCGCTATGCCAATACTCGCATACACTGCCGCGAAGAAGAGATGTTTCGTCGAACCTATGATAATGGCCTTCATGGCAATTCCCACATAAAGATAAGATAAGATTAAATAAGCTGGCCAATGAGACGGTTAGATAAGAGACGGTTAAATAAAAATTTCCTTCACACTTTTTACCACAACACTCAGCCTTTATCGCACTTAATCGTCACCGTATTTGCCAAACACATCGTGCCGTAAACGTCCTAATTCAATCGATTATGAAGTGGTAACGCTGTCATCACAGCTTCAGCCTCTACATAAAAAACCATAAAATAGCACGCGTGAACTGAGCTCAAACGAGTGCTGAGTTAAGTGCGAGTATGCTTAGTTATACTTAGTTATAGTTAGTCGTAAAGGGTGGGAATAGGCTGACGTTTATGCTGCGTCGCCTTATAAATCGCCATTAACTTGTCCTCAACCGCCTTTTCAACGTCTTTACCTTCTAGGAAATCATCGATTTGTGCATAGGTAAGCCCTAGCGCGACTTCATCTTCGAGTAACGGTTGATTGTCTTCTAAATCCGCAGTTGGCGCTTTATGCACTAAAGACTCTGGCGCACCAAGATACGCGGCGAGTTGGCGAACTTGGCGTTTATTCAGGCCAAATAAAGGCGCCAGATCGCAGGCGCCATCGCCCCATTTAGTGTAAAAACCGGTAATGTTTTCAGCGCTGTGGTCTGTACCCACCACGAGTCCGCCAATCAGTCCGGCGAGTTCATATTGGGCGATCATCCGCATACGGGCTTTGACGTTACCCTTAACGAAATCAACTTTCGCCACATCGGGCAAAGGCAGTCCGGCTTCGGCTAATGCCGCAATAGTGGCGCTATGCACGCCATCAACCCCCTGCTGCACATTGACGGTAACCAACCTAGAGGGCTGAATAAACTGACAGGCTAATTGCGCCTCATGCTCGTCTTTTTGGATTAAATAGGGTAAACGTACTGCGATAAACTGGTAATCCGCATTCACTTGTTCGCTATTTAAACTATCTATCGCAAGTTGGCACAAACGCCCCGCGGTTGAAGAATCCACGCCGCCGCTAATCCCTAATACGAGTGCAGTGCTGTGCGCTGCTTTGAGTTTGCTTTTAATAAACGCGATACGACGCTGCACTTCAAACTCAGGCTCAATGGCCGCGAGTACTTTCATTTCTCTTAAGATTTGCGCTTTCACCGAAAATTCCACCTTAAATAATCGCTGTCGTTGAGCGAGTTAAACCCAACTAACGTTAACATTTATTCGTCACTGCCAGTAGTTAAAATTCGCGCTTAACGGATTAATTGTTGATAACTAGCATAAAAAAAGGGCAACAACGGTTTGCCGTTATTGCCCTTACTAAATCAGTCAGCTTAATATCAAAACAGCTATGCGGTTATCTTCCCCAGTAGGATTCTTCTAAGCTATCTTCGCGCTCTGGTAAACCACGGGATAAACGCGGGCTATGTTGGGCTAATACCTCATAGGCGACACGATTAGCATACTTACACACTTGTGAGAACGAGGAATAACATAGGCCATCGCGCTTATGTTTACTCGAACCTGGCACATTAGTCTTGTGAAAAGTATTGGCAGCAAGATCGTGCAATAACGCTGATAACGCACCATCACCCGCCCCATTGGTGTTACCGATTTTTTCTGGCCCCCCCATGTAAGGTGAAATATGCGCAAACACTTTAATCGGTGTTTCGCAGTCACTTTTAAGCTTTGGACGGGAAAATTCATAACGGTTGAATTCAGGAATCGCGCCAGGCAATAGCGTGTGAGTCGTTTCGCGTTTTTCAGAATCTTCGGTATAACCCGCAGTATAAAGCCCGATAGGACCCGCGGTGGTTAATACCATGTCGCACCATTCCAAAGCTTTTTCACTGGCAAGCAGTGGGTCGCGAGCCCCCGTTAAGGCTTCACCTTCCTCTTCATTCATTGCCAAAATGGTGACATGTTCTTTAATAAAGTT